>JAJDAM010000461.1 GCA_029261905.1 Deltaproteobacteria bacterium | reverse complement strand
ACGCCTACTATCGCCAGGCGGTGGACGTCTCGGAGGCATTGAGCCGTGCTGGCTTCTCGATCATCACCGGTGGTGGCCCGGGCATCATGGAAGCCGCGAATCTCGGCGCCTCGCGCGGAATCGGACGTTCGGTCGGATTGAACATCCGTTTGCCGTTCGAGCAGACCTCGAATGAACACGCCGATACGGTGATCCACTTCAACTACTTCTTCGCCAGGAAGGTCATGTTCGTGAAGTACGCGTGCGGTTTCGTTGCGCTGCCGGGCGGATTCGGGACTCTCGATGAAATTTTCGAGGCGTTGACGCTGATTCAAACCGAGAAGATCCACGAGTTTCCGGTCGTGTTGTTCGGAACGGACTACTGGGGAGGTCTGCTCGAATGGGTGACCGGCCGGATGAGCGAAGAGCGCATGATCTCGAAGGGAGACCTCCGACTCTTCCGTGTGACCGACGACATCGAAGAGGTCGTCGACACGATGCGGCGGTACTCGAAGCGCTACGAGAAGGTGCGTCCGGAAGGTCGCGACACGCCCTGATCACCGGGGTAGAGATCGAGGATTCGCGCGATGACACATGAAGAGCGACTCACTGCGGCAGGAATCGAGCTACCGGTCGCGCACCCTCCGGCGGGCTTGTACGTGGGGTGCGTGCTGTCGGGTGGTTTGCTGCACGTCGGCGGTCACGGACCGGTGCGCAGTGACGGCAGCGCGGTCACGGGCAAGGTGGGAGGTCCAATCGATCTGGACGCCGCGCGCGAGGCCGCGCGTCTGACCGGTTTGCAGATCCTGACGACGGTTCGAACCGAGCTCGGTTCGCTCGATCGCGTATCCAGAGTGGTAAAAGTCTTCGGGATGGTGAATTGCGCACCCGGCTTCAACCGCACGCCAGCCGTGATCGACGGATGTTCGCAGCTGATGATCGACGTGTTCGCACAGGCGGGTGTTCACACGCGCTCGGCCGTAGGCATGGCCGAACTCCCGTTCGACATCAGTGTCGAAATCGAAGCGATCTTCCAAGTCGTCTAGATGGGAGCGCCTGGCCGCTACCTGTTACCTGCTACCTGCTAGAAGTTCAAACGCTTGAAGATCGGCCTGGGGATGCAAACGAGTACCAGTGCGATCCAGCGCCAGAACCAAGGCGTGTAGACGACATCCTCCCCGCGACAGACCGCTCGGTAGACGCGCTGGCCGACGTCCGCTGCGCTCGCAAACAGCGGGTTCTTCGGGATGTCAGCGGTCATCGGGGTATCGACGAAGCCCGGCCTCACGTCGACGACACTGACGCCGCTGGCTGCCAACCGTCCGCGGAGGCCTTCGAGAAATGCCGAGACGCCGGCTTTGGCCGCACCGTACACGTAGTTGCTGCGACGGCCTCGCACGCCGGCGATGGACGTAATCACCGCGAGGCATCCATGGCGCTGTGCCTCGAACAGCGTCGAGGCGGGAACCAGCAGAGCGATCACACTGGAAGCGTTCAACGCGTATTCCCGCAGTGTCTTTTCCACATCGCCTTCGCAGGCAGTCTGGTCGGGGAGGGTGCCCTGTGCGATCAGCAGTACGTCGAGCCCGTCGAGCAGCTCACGCGCTCGCTGAACCAGCGCCGGGCAACGTTCGATGTCGAGGAAGTCGATCTGGAGCGTCTCGACCTGTATTGCGCCACGCGCACGCAGATCATCAGCCACGTTCTCGAGTCGCTCGATATCCCGCCCGGCCAATACCAGCGCGTCTCCGTCGGCTGCGAAATGACGCGCGGCGGCCTGTGCAATCGCGGACGTCGCGCCGGTCAACAGGATGCGTCTCATAGGTCGGCTCCTTCGGTCACCCGCCGCCAGAACGAGGAAGAGAATTTCGGGTCCACGTAGCGCGCAAATTCCTTCCACTGGGGGTAGTAGTGCTGAAAACTCTGGGGCGACATGCGCGCGTCCTTGGCGGGATAGACCGACCCTCCGGATTGGGTCACCAGTTCGTCGAGCCGTTCGAGCAGATCGAGGGTGAGCTGGCCGCGGTTCGGGAAATCCAACGCCAGGTTGATGCCCTCCTGCGGAAACGACATCAGGCCGGGAGAGGCGATATTTCCGAATTTCTTCAGAATGACGAGAAAACTACCCTGTCGCGAGTCTTTGATTCGATCCAGGATCTCGAGGAACACGGCCTCGGCACCCGAGGGCACGGTGAACTGGTACTGGAAGAAGCCCGCCTTCCCGTAGGCCCGATTCCAATCGAGGATCATGTCGAGCGGATAGAAGAACGGCACGTAATGCATCTTCTTTTCAACCCGGTCACGCCACTGGATGTTGGCGATGGCGGTGTTGAACACCCGCATGATCCGTGGATCGAGCGCAAACGACGGCGCGTCGATCGGCAGCCTGAGCTTCAGCTTCGAAAAAACACTGCGCTGACTCGGTGGGTCATCGGTGAAGTTCCCGCGCTGGAACAGGCCGCGGTTCTCGTCGCTCAGGCAATCGAGCCATGAAACGCTGTATTCGTAGTCGCGGCTCGATTCTCGTTCCAGCGCGAGGTATTCGTCGAATGACCGAAATCGAATCTGCTCGAGCGCGATCCACGGACTCGGGATCGGCTTGAGTTGGAATTCGATCCAGTTGAGGATCCCGGTGAGTCCCATCCCACCGATCGTCGCGCGAAAGAATTCGCCGTTCTCGTCTGGCGAGCACTCTCGGCGGCTGCCATCGGATCGGAGCAACTCGAAGCGCCGCACGTGGCAGCCAAAGGTGCCGGCGCCGTGGTGGTTCTTGCCGTG
>JAJDAM010000460.1 GCA_029261905.1 Deltaproteobacteria bacterium | reverse complement strand
CTTTTCGATCCGCGAAAGGCCCTTGTCGACCGAATCCTGCTTTCGATTCTGAAACAACACCTCGCAACGCAGCTGCGACGCAATCTGGGCAATGCCACCGCCCATGGTTCCGGTTCCGATGATTCCGATCGTCTTCATGATTACACGCGCTCCACGCCGAGGGCCACGGCTTCGCCGCCGCCGATGCACAGCGTCGCGATACCGCGTGAAAGGTCGCGATCGGCCAGCGCGTAGAGCAGCGTCACGAGGACACGCGCTCCCGAGCATCCAATCGGGTGACCGAGAGATGCGGCTCCACCGTTGACATTGACCTTCTCCAACGGAATGCCGTGTTCCTGCGCCGCTGCCATCGTGACACCCGAGAACGCCTCGTTGATCTCGTACAGATCCCAATCGGACGACTGGGTGTCGGTCTTCGCGTACAGCTTCTTCAAGGCTTCGACCGGCGCGATCGTGAACCACTTGGGCTCCACGGCGGCCGACGAATCGGCGACGATCTTCGCCAGCACCTTGTACCCGTGAGACTTCGCGGCAGAAGCCGAGCAGACGACCAGAGCGGCAGCGCCGTCGTTGATCGACGAAGCGTTGGCGGCCGTTACGGTCCCGGTCTTGGTGAATGCCGCGCGTAGGCTGGACATCTTGTCGATGTTGCCACGTCCGGGCTCTTCATCGGCATCGACCAGCAGCGGCTCACCGCGGCGCTGCGGCACCGACACCGGGATGATTTCGGACTTGAATCGACCTTCGGACTGGGCGGCCAGAGCTCGGCGATAACTCGTGGCGGCGAACTCGTCTTGCGCCTCACGCGTGAAGCCGTACTTCTCGGCGACCATGTCACCACACACACCCATGTGCATGTCGTCATAGGGATCCCAGAGGCCATCGGCGATCATCGTGTCGACGATTTCACCGTTGCCCATGCGGAAGCCGGCTCGCGCCTTCGGCAGGATGTACGGAGCGTTGGTCATCGACTCCATCCCGCCGGCCACCATCACATCGGCGTCACCAACGAGGATCTCGCGCCGCGCGTACATCACGGCCGGAAGACCCGAGCCACACACCTTGTTGACGGTGACGGCGCATGTGGAGACCGGAAAGTCCGCCTTGATGACACATTGTCGGGCCGGGGCCTGCCCCATGCCGGCCGACAGCACGTTGCCCATGATCACGCCATCGACCTGCTCGGGTGTGGCACCCGCGCGCTTTACGGCCTCGCGGACCGCGACGGCGCCGAGATCGGAAGCAGACAACGATGAAAGCGCACCTTGGAAGGATCCGATCGGGGTACGTGCAGCTGAGGCAATGACGACGTCTTCTTGGCTCATACGGTCTCCTGAATGCGCACTCGGGGGGAAGACCGCGGGGCGCAGAAAACAATTCTCCTAGTGGCAGACTACACGATCGAATCACCGATTCAAAAAAGAAACGTCCCGCTTTCCCACTGCGATTCTCTATGAATAGCCAAGCGATTTCAGACGCTTGGGTCGCTTCGACCACTTGGGCTCGACTTTCACCCAAAGGTCGAGGTGGACCTTCGATCCGGTCAGTTTCTCCACCTCGTGGCGCGATCGGATTCCGATCCGCTTGATCGTCTGGCCGCCCTTGCCGATCACGATCTGCTTCTGCGATGCGCGTTCTACCAGCAAGTCCGCCCGGATCTTCAGTAAATCGGCACGATTTTCGTCGTATTCGACCACCTCGACCGCCAGCGCGTACGGCAGTTCCTGGCTCAGTACATCGAACGCAGCCTCGCGCACGAGTTCCGCGACCAGGAAGCGCATCGGCCGGTCGCTGATCTGGTCTTCTGGAAACAACGGCGGCGATTCCGGGAGCAGGCTCGAGATGTGCGCGATCAGCTCCTCGACACCCTTGCCGCTCCGCGCCGATATCGACCAGATGCGCTCTCCGGTGGGAACCGCCTCGACCAGCGAAGATGCGTCCCGATTGCCGATATCGGCCTTCGTGGAGACGATCGAGACCGGGCAGTTGCGATCTTTCAGGCGGCGAACCAGTTCCGCGTGGTCCTCTCCCCAGCCCAGATGGGGGTCCACCAGCAACAGCGCCAGGTCACAATCCTGGGCGGCCTCGGCGACCATTTCGTTCAGTGCGACGTTGAGTGCCTTGGTCGACTCGTGCATCCCAGGCGTGTCGTACAACAGCATCTGGGAATGCTCGCGCGTCACGATGCCGAGAATCCGGCTCCGGGTGGTCTGAGGCTTCGCAGACACGATGGCCAGTTTTTCGCCCAGCAGATAGTTGAGCAGCGTCGACTTGCCCGCGTTCGGCCGCCCCAGAATCGCCACGGCGCCCGCGCGAAACGCCGGATCAGTCATTCGGGTTCATCGGCGTTCTGGGGGACGGGATGTGAGACGGGATGCGAGACGGGGTCCGAAGCCTTGTCCAAGCTGTCACCCGGCGTCTCCGAGTTCGATCGCCGAGCCAGCGCCTCGATGGCTGCCTTGCGTTCGGCTGCCCTTTTGGTCCGACCAACACCGCGGCCCCACGTTTGTGCGTCGATCGAGACTTCGCTCGTGAATCGCTCGTCGTCGTTGTCGGTGCCCGAGTCGGCCACGGTCTCGTAGCCGGGTGTCTTGGCGAAGCGAGCGTGTGCCCACTCCTGGAACAGTGTCTTCGCGTCGCGCACCGCGCCTTTGCTCAGCCCCTCGGCGAACTCTCGCTGGACGAACTGCATCGTGGGCTCGAGCCCCCCATCGAGGAAAATCGCGCCGACCAACGCTTCGAAGCAATTGGCCAGAATCGAATTCTTCTCGGAACCACCGGATCGCCGCTCCGTCCGGCCGAGCTTCAGCCATTGGTTCAATCCCAGTGCCCGAGCTCTCGTCGCCAACGCGCGCTGATTGACCAGCCCCGCGCGGGTACGCGTCAATTCCCCTTCCGCCCAATCCGGATGTGCCCGGAACAGGATGTCCGCCACCGCCAGATCCAACACCGCATCTCCCAGAAACTCGAGCCGCTCGTTTCCACGGCTGCCGTCTGTTTCGTGGGCGAACGAAGAGTGAGACAACGCCGTCTCGATCAGATGCGGATCGCGGAACACATACCCGACCGCACGACCGACGTCGGCAGCCGCCCCCTCCTCGTACGGATCGCTGTCCGCCGAGAACTCGTCGCCATGATCGGTCAAGCCAGCGCCTCGGCAATCCAGCCACCACCGAGAACCGTGTCGCCGTCGTAGAACACCGCTGCCTGGCCCGGGGCTACCGCCCGCACCGGTTGATCGAATCGCACGTGTACGCGGCCGGGACGTTGCCCGTCGCTCGTCTCCAACACGGCATCGGTACCCACGTGGCCGTAGCGCACACGAACACTGGCGCGCGCGGGGCCCGACGGCGCCTTCCCGCTGATCCACGAAACCCCATCGATGATCGCCCCACCCGATTCGAGCGCAGAAGCTCCTGCAACCACTACGCGATTCGATGTCGCATCGAGTGATTGTACGTACAGTGGTGCATCGGAAGTGACACCCAGGCCTTTGCGTTGCCCGACCGTGAAATGGTGGATGCCGTCGTGGCTCCCGATGACGCGACCGTCCGCGTCGACGACTTCCCCCTTGCCGGGCAGCGCTCCAGGTCGAATCCGTTCGACCACACTCGCGTAGTCGCCGTCGGGTACGAAGCAGATCTCCTGGCTCTCGGGCTTGTCGGCCGTCTGCAGACCGAGCTTGCGAGCCCGCTCGCGGACCTCGGCCTTGGTCAATTCACCGAGCGGGAAATCGATTGCGGCGAGCTGCGCCTGGCCGAGCTCGAACAAGAAGTACGTCTGGTCCTTGTGCTGATCCAGTGCGCGACGGAGTCGAACCAAACCCGTCTCGGGGTCGATGTCTTTGCGCGCATAGTGCCCCGTCGCGACCATTTCAGCGCCGAAGACCCGGGCTCGTTCGAGCAGGTAGTCGAACTTGAAACGGGAATTGCACGTGACGCAGGGGATCGGGGTGCGACCGGCCAGATACTCGTCGGCAAACGGCTCGATCACCTCCGCCCGAAACCGATCGGCATAGTTGGCCACGTAGAACCGGATCCCGAGTCGTCCCGCGACACCGCGCGCGTCATCGGCGTCGGCGAGCGAGCAGCATCGCGATGCGCCGCCCGCCAGATTGAGCGTCACCCCAATCACATCGAAGCCGCGTTCCACCAGAAATGCGGCCGCGACCGACGAGTCGACGCCGCCCGACATCGCGGCAACGACGCGCGGAGCCGTTTGGATGTCGCTCTCGGCGCCCATCGTCAACCCCTACTCCGCGCTGCGCGCGCGTCGCACGAGATCCGGCAAAATCGCCAGCACCCGATCGATCTGCGAATCATCATTGCCGTGTCCAACACTCAAACGCAGTGATCCGCGCGCCTGTTCGGGGGTTCGACCCATGGCCACCAAGACCGCGGACGGTTCGATCGACCCGGAGTGGCAGGCTGCGCCCGATGAAACCGCGACGCCTTCCACATCGAGTGCTTGCAGCAACAGCTCACCGGCCGCGCCGGCGAACTCGACGTTCAGGGTATTGGGCAACACGCGGGTCTCAGACCCGTTTCGGGCGATATTCGGCACCTTGGCAGCGATTCCGTCCCAGAGTCGATCCCGCAGCTGTGCGTACAGCGTTGCGCGCTCCGGCAGTTCACCGATCGCGAGTTCACAGGCGGCTCCCAACCCGGCGATACAGGCCACATTTTCGGTACCACCGCGGCGACCCCGCTCCTGCGGGCCTCCGTGCAGGATGCCTGAGAAGGCGATGGACTCCCGCACCAGCAGACAACCGATGCCTTTGGGCGCATTGAGCTTGTGGCCGGTCAACGAGAGCAAGTCGACCGGCATGTCGGCGATGTCGACGGAGACCTTGCCGACGGCCTGGGTGGCGTCGGTGTGCATCAGCACGCCGCGCTCCCGCGCCAATTCTGCGATCCGTGCGATCGGCTGTACCACGCCGGTTTCGTTGTTCGCCCAGATGATCGACACCAGCGCGGTGTCGGGCTCGATCGATGCGGCCACCTCTGCCGGGTCCAGCAACCCGTCGGCATCGATCCCGACACGGGTCACCCGCCAGCCCCGACGCTCCAGGACTTCCAGCGGTGCCTCTACCGAAGGGTGTTCGCCGACCGAACTGACGATATGACGCTTGTCACCGGCCAGCGCCGGTAGCATGCCGAGCAGCACCGTATTGTTCGACTCGGTCGCCCCGCCGGTAAAGAGCACATCACCTGCCCCGACACCCAATAGCGCGGCAACGGATTCGCGGGCGTGATCGACCGCGCGCCGCGCCGCCTGCCCTTCTTCGTGCGTGCTCGAAGGATTGCCGAACGTGTCACGCAGCACACCCGTCATCGTCTCGACGACTTCGTCTCGAAGCGGGGTCGTTGCGTTGTGATCGAGATAGACACGCATCAAAAAACTCGAAAGAGCGGGCTCGTGACGCTACCGGCGGGTCCGATGGCGGTCAATGAGGATGGGGCCTGGAACGGGTCAAACGACGCCGATGTGACGGTCCGACGTGCGGTTCTCTTCGTTCGCCGGTTCTGCGACAGCTCCTGTGACAGCTCCTGTGACAGGCCCCGTGACTGGCCCCGTGGCCCCGACGAGCAGATCGGCGATCGATTTGCCACCGGGTCCGTTGCTCAGGGCGGAACTCAGCTCGGCGAGAACACCTTCGACGCGAGTATCGGTTTCGCCGTTGCGATCGCGTTCGCCGCGAAGCGCCCTCAGGACATCGACAATCCGGATGAGTTCGGCGGGCCGCCCGAGCGTATGCGCCTCCCCTTCCGGTGTCGTTCGCTCGGCGAGAATCCCCGCCCGCTCGAGAAGATCGGAGATGTCGCGCACGGTTCGTACCGGCAGGCGCAACGTTCGAGAAAGATCATCGGACGTGGGCGGTGTTGCAGCATTTCGAAATGCCGCGGCAACCTCGACGGCGATGCGCAGGCCGGCCGCCTCGCGTTCGGCTGGGTTGGACCGGGCGCCCTTCACCTCGCGGCGGTACGACGCCAGATGTTGATGGGAAAATGCGACCTCGGCGCCCAGCAATACGATCGCCCAGAAGATGTAGATCCAGATGAACAGCAGCGGCAGCTGCGCGAATGTCCCGAACAGCACGTCGGCCTTGGCGACACCCACGCTGTACCCGACATAAGCCCCCTGCGCCCACAACACGAGAATCCCCGAAACCATGCCACCCAGTAGCGCCGACCCGAAGCGCACCGTCGTGTTCGGTAGAAACGCGAACATCAATGCGAAGGACAGCGACAGGACCAGCCACGGAAGCTGCCGCAGGCCAACGTCATAGAACAGCTCGAACAGAGGAAACGCGAGCAGTTCCTGCACCAGCCACTGGCTCTTCAGTCCGGTCGCGATCGACAACCCGGACGCGAGCAACGGCACCACCAACAAGATCGCGAGGTAGTCGGGAAATCGTCGTCCCAGACTCCGGGCACGGGTCACACCCCAGATCGAGTTGAACGCCTTTTCGATGTTGCTGATGCCCATGATCGTCGTGATCAACAGCACGCCGGCGCCGATGCCGCCGAGTGCGCTGAATCTCGCGTTGCGAATCAAGTCGATGATCATCGCCTGTGTCTTCGGTGCGCCAGCGGCGATGCTCTCGACGATCTGTTCCTCGAATGAACTATCGATCCCGATCGCGCCCGCGATCGCCACCGCGACCGCGATGATCGGGATCAGTGACAGCACGGTGAAGTAGCTCAGCGCGGTTGCGCGCAGCAGCAGTTGGTCGCGAACGAAACCCTCTGCAACCATCACGACGAACTGCAGCAGTCCGACGACTGGGCTCAGCAATCCTCTCGCACGGCCACCCGATTGCGGCTTCGAACGAATATCGGGATCCCACATCCCCTCCAACAGGAAGCTCCGCGCCTGTTGCATCGCTTGTCCGAGCTTCATGCGCGATCCCTTCTATTCCGTTTCGGGTTCCATCGTAGTGGTGGAGCGACTGATCGCGCATTCGCCGCTCTGCGACGAACGATTTCTCATCGTGATCGTCGGCCGACTCAACCCGGGGCAGACACCTGGCCGTTGGTGCGGCATCCCTGGGATTCTACTGAAGGACGTCCGTTCTCCACAGGAGCTCCGGGTCCGCCCTCCGCAGGAGGATTCTCCACCACCAGCTCTCCCCGAAGGCGGGCCAGCGTTTTCGGACCGATGCCCCGCACGCGCATGAGATCGTCTACCCGCAGATAGCGGCCTCGGCTTCTTTCATCGATGATCGCCTGCGCTCGCGCTGGGCCGATCCCCGCG
>JAJDAM010000459.1 GCA_029261905.1 Deltaproteobacteria bacterium | reverse complement strand
CGACACCAACTAATGCACGAGCCAGATGTCGCGAACGGGCTTCCAACTCGCGGTAGCTGAGAGATCGCGCCTCGAAATGGATCGCTGTGCGATCGCCGTGACGGCGAGTCACGTCAGCGAGGAAGCGACCGAAAGTCAGATTGGGATCGTTGGTTTCCACGGAGCCTCTCGGTGTTTGGACCGGAATCGGCGAGCGCCTCCGCGCGGACGAGGGCCTGCAGATCGAGATCCGGGTCGATTCGCGGCCCCCATCACTCGAAGCCGGTCTCGCGCTTGAAAGTCTCCAGCGCGTCGATGAAATCTTGCGGCCCCTGAAAACCGACTCGTCGTGCTCCGACGAACTCGGCGGCGGTGTCCATTGCACGAACTGCGAGATGGGTACCGCCCGCGTCGCGCCACGCCTCGATCTCCTTCCCCCACTGGTCTCGCGATTGACTGAAATCGACGACCGCCTCGGTGCCGAATTGGGCCGCGTCACGTCCCTCGCTGCGCAGGTGTTCGCGAAGACGTGCGAGCATCGGCAGCATCAACGTTGCGGTGGCACCGAATACGAACCCATCCCCAATTCGTGCAGCGCGACGGAGCGCGACTTCGGTAAAGCCGCCGAACCAGATCGGGATCGCAGTCTCGGGAAGGGGAAGAATTCCGGCGCGCTCGATTTCGTGGAACCCACCACGAAACTCGACGAGCCGCTCGCTCCACAACGCGCGTAGTACCGCGACTTGCGCGTCGAGCCGCTTGCCCCGATCAGCGAAACGCATTCCCAACGAGTCGTATTCGACGTAGTTCCAGCCCGTGCCGACGCCCACCCGCAGCCTCCCTCGGGACAACAGCTGGATCTCCGCCGCCTGCTTCGCAACGAGTGCCGTCTGCCGCTGCGGCAGAATCAGCACTCCCGTTGCGAGTCCCAACCGCGTGGTGACGCCAGCCAGGTAACCGAACAGCACGAACGGTTCGTGGAATGGATCGTTCTCGGTGTAGGGCCCCCCGAGTGCCGGCTTGCGACCGGCGTGCTCGGCGCCCAGTACGTGGTCGTAACACAGAACATGCGAATAGCCGAGCTGCTCCGCCGTCTGTGCCCAATCCCGTATGACGAACGGATCCGTGCCGATCTCGGTCGTGGGAAAAATGGCTCCGATCTTCATCGGCCCTCCGCTGATCCGACACGGTTCTACGCTGCCGGGAGCACCAGTTCGGCCGTTCCAATCGCCATGATGGCCTGGTCCTGGTTGGTCATCGTCACTTTGATGGTCGCCACAGGCACACCGGAGGCGGAGTCGTGACCGAGTTCGATCACCTCACCATCGAGATAGGTGATGTCTCCCGTCAGGGCGGGCGCACGATACTGCATGTTGCTGTGAGTGATCACGCTCCATTCGCCGCCCCAATTGGTCAGATAGTCGATGATCCACGCCCCCATCGACGCGCCGTATCCGTAGCCACGCGGCATCCCGATCAATTGCGCATAACGCGGCTGGACGTGGCCTCGCGATGGCCCCTTGTACAGGCCATCGGCATTCGCCGGATCGATCTTCGCGCCCTCGAGATCCCTGGACATCTCGGGAAGCCAACCGGCGGTGATCGTCGAACTCTCGCCGTACTCCACGGTGGCCCCCCACACCGTCATTCCATACGAGCGCCACTCCGTCGTGAAGCTCGCAATCGAATGCGGTCCGATCGGTCGCGTAGGAAGCTTGTCCCCCACCTTCGCGAACAACCGCTTGTCGTGCCCCAGATCGAGAAAGCTCTGGTAGTACTCCATCTGCTTCTTTTCGAGTTCTTCGAGCTGTTGGTCCGTCCAACTTCTTTCTTCGTTGCCCGCGAACATGTCCATCGCCCTGGCGTTCTCGGCCAGGTAGCGAACCGACGTCGAGCGCTGCTTGCAAATCAACTCACCGCGCTGGTTGATGTAGGTCGTGTCGCCGCGCGAGAACATCGTCGGCCCGGCGAATTTCGTCTCGGCCACCCGATAGTCGTACAGCATGCGGTCGTGAGTGATCGAATCTCCCGGTAGAATTCGCGGCCCGAAGAACCACCACTCATCGCCGCCGAAGATCATGTGCTGACCGGGGATGACCCCTTGAATCGCCGGGCCCGCACCGTGGCTCGTATCCGTACAGACCGCGAAGGACTGGGGCGCGACGACCTGGCCGAATCGGCTTTCTGCCGCGTACTCCTCGTCGAAGTGCAGCGGATTGGGATTCTGCATCCCCTGGACCCATCGGCGAATATCGTTGGTCGCGACCGGATCCTTGAAGCGCCCTCCGCCAAGTGGCTTGCCGATCCACCGGTCTACATCGCGGGTATCGAGGGGGATGAGGCCATCTTCGCGGGGTTCGGGGCTGCTCATGTGGAATCCTCGTGCTTGGGCTCAATCGATTCGACGCTGACGCGCCTCGGCTCGAACCGAACGGCCGCAACGGACGAACATGATCTGACGGAGTATCAGATAATTATGCACTGGTTCGGGCGTATTTGTCCAGCTAGGAGCCCGACCCAAGACGGCTAAGATCCGTCGGGTATCGAGCCATATCGGAGGCGCTCGCGAAGGAGCACGATGGAAGGCGGCCACTCGAGCGAGAGACGGCGGCCGAGGCGTCGAACCCATCTGATTCTGCTCGCCGTAGGCGTTCTGATCATTGTGGCCCTGCTGGCCGTCGTCATCAGCTTTCGGGTGCCAATCGCGGAGTCGCTCCTGCTTGGCGAACTCCAGCGACGGTCGGGCCAAACCGAAGGCGTCGCGGTCTCCGTCACGCGATTCGATCGAGATCACCTGGCACTGCGCGCGCTTCAGATCGGTGACGACCTGCTGATTGCCCGACTCGATGCTCGATATTCGCCAACCGGTCTGTTTGCGAGTCGACTCGACTCGATCGAGGTATCCGGCATGCGTCTACGGGGCAGCCTGGATGCCTCGGGAAACATCTCGTTCGGCCTACTCGATGCGATCCTCGGGACACCGAGTTCGGAACCCTCGTCGGGTTCGATCGCGCTGCCGACGGCGCTACTCGAACTGGACGATGCGCGCATCGAACTGTCGACGCCCGAGGGGCCGCTGGTGATCACTGTCGACTCGCACGTATCGCAGCAGAGCCGAGGCCAGTTGGGAACCGAGGTCGAAGTCACACTGGAACACAGGCTGGCGACGCTGAAAGCCAGGCTCGACGCGAACGGTGATGGCCGGGATTGGGCCGGTAGCATCTCATTGGACGCGGTGCTCTCAGGAAATTTCGGAACATCGCTCCGTATCGGGGACGCGGTCCTGTCCGCCCACCCGACGTTCACCATCGCAGCGGGCCAGACCACGGTTCACACCGATGAATGCGTGAAGCTCCACATCGGTCAGTTCGAAATCTTCGACCGCCTTCGCATGACTCGGCCCTTCGAACTCTGCATTCGCTCCGAATCGATTTCGATCGACACACAAGACGCGTCCGTCGTGCACCTGATCGGCTCCGTCGAGCCATTCTCGTTCGTCGTCGGAGACGGGCTGCAAGTACACGGCAAACTGCCTGCGATGAACATCGAAGGCCGCCGCAGTGAGGACGGTCAGCTCTCTGGATCCCTGGAGATCAGCCGCGGAACCGTGGAACTGCCGTCGTTGGTCGGGGCTCGGGGCATTCGTCTCGAAGCGCGCCCCTCGACCCATTCGGCTTCATCCGACGCGACTCAGCTCGAGCTGTGGATCGACACGCTGTACGACCCACAGAAGCCCGCCCGCTTCTCCGAGCTGGGCCTGCACGCAACACTCAGGGATGCGGGCGCGTCGAGTGGAGATGCAGTCCGATTCGACGTCGAGGTCGCCGATGCCAAGCGCGAACTGGTGATCCAGATCTCTGGCGATCACGAGGAATCGCTCGGAAAGGGAAATGCATTGCTGAAGATGCAACCGTTCACGTTCTGTCCGGGCGGCAACGAATTGACTTCGATCTTGCCGATACTGCGCGGGACCGTGACTGGCGCGCAAGGCTCGATTGCGACAAAGGGCCGCTTCAGTTGGAACTCCGAGGGAGCGAGCGGCCAGGTCGATGTTGCATTGAGCGATCTCAAAGCGACTGCCATGGGATTCGAAATCGAACACCTGTTCGCGGCCGTTTCGCTGCTCGAATCGGGTTCGCCGCCTGGACAGATGCTGAGCATCGGGAGGATCGGGTTCGGTCTGGAGCTGACCAATGGAGAGATCCTGTTTCAGCTGCTGCCTACCGGCGAGATCATCCTCGAGTCGGCCGTGTGGATGTTCGCTGGGGGAGAACTCAGCACCGCTGGCCGACTGGATCCCTACGCGGAACTGCAGTCGTTGATATTCGACGCACGCAATGTGGATCTCGGATCGCTGCTCGAACTCGTTGCGCTCGACGGACTCAGCGGGTCGGGAACGCTCGACGGTCGGCTTCCGTTGTACCGAAACGGAGATCGGATCGAAATTCGCGATGCCGAGCTGCACGCGGCTCCCGAGGGCGGGGAAATTCAGTATCGGCCCGACCCAAGCGCGGCCAGTGTCGGAGCAGCCGACGATCAGTTCGGCACACTTCTTCAGATCCTAGAGGATTTCCACTACACCGAGATGTCGCTTTCGATCAATGGAGACGCAGCCGCGGAAGTCGTCGTTGCGATCCACCTCGAGGGCTCGAACCCCGGCTATTTGGGAGGCCAGGCGGTTGACTTCAACCTCTCCGTCGAATCCCGGTTGTCTGACCTCATCAGCCAGGAAGGCGCCGTCTATCAAATCCCGTACACGATCGAAGAACGTTTTCGCGCCTTCTTTGGGCCGGAAGTGAATTTGCCGCCTCGGCCGTGCGTCCATCCATCCGAACCAATGGACGACAGCTCCCCACAGAGATAGCCTCGCGACCGATGATGCATGGGAGAACTTGAAGAAGATGCCGACGAAGGTGCGAATCCTCTACCCGTGGGTCGTCATGCTGATCGCGGCTTCGATTGCCTCAGCTGCGTGTGCCCCGACGGTCCAGGTGGCCGCTCCGAAAGAGCCCATCACGATCAATCTCAATGTGAAGATCCAACACGAGATCGTCGTCAAGGTCGACAAGGAACTCGATACGCTGTTCAGCGAAGAAGACAAACTGTTTTGAATTCATACCAGAGGACTCCCGTCATGCGACGACTGATCCGAACACTCGGGCTTTGTGCCAGCTTGATCCTTCTGGCAGTTCCAGCGATGGGCGCTCCCATCGACGACGCGAAGGCAGCCGGCAAACTGGGGGAAGGCCCCGATGGCTACCTGCATGTCGTTGCTCCGGGTGACGAAGAGCTCGCGAACAGCATCAATGCACAACGCAAAGAGAAGTATCAGGAGATCGCGACGAAACAGGGCATCCCGCTGGAGGCGGTCGAGGTCCAAGCGGGCAAGAAGCTCATCGGCCTTGCAGCTCCGGGGCACTACGTGATGGCTGCCGACGGCACCTGGACCCGGCGTTAGCGCAAGGGGCCCGGTGGCTGACGCAGACGGGTGACGCGAGTGGCCGGGGAGTATCCGGCCGATGGCCGCGGCGTTTCAGCTATCCGGCTGTTCGAGTGCGTTGACGCCGCGACGCTTCGCAAGATCGAGTTCTCGTGTCCCACGCTGGACCGACTTCACGACGTTGTGAATTCCGAGCCCTAGGTTGACCACTTTGGCGACCTCGGCGTCGGTCATTTCGAGTTCACGGAGTGCGGTGACCTGATCGCCGATTGCCTCCAGCTCAGTTTCGAGGCCTTCCAGCTCGGACCGCTTCGCCTCGATGTCGGAAATCCACTTTGCGAGATCCTTCTGCCGCTCAGCTCGTTGGGCCGAATCTTCGTTCGCCGTTACACGCGGGCGTTTTGCCTGCAATCCACGCGAGGCAACCATCGTTTCCAACGCACTGCGCGACAATCCCCGCACCTGGTCAGACAGGTTCTGGACTTTTGCATCCACCGAATCGTCGGCCGTGTTCGCTGGACGACCCGCCGACTCCGATGTCACAGCCTCCGGTGCGACCTTGGCCGGCTGCTCGGCCACCGCGGTCATCGCAAATCCCGCTACAAGGACACCCACCATCCATCCAGTCGAAAGTGCCGATCGAGTTCTCATTAGCGGGGCTCCCATTCCATCCTTTTCCAGTGTCGTTTGGTGAGCGTGGTGATCTGAAGCGAGCTGAGCGGATCGCTGCTGTGGCCTATTTTGAATCCGCGTTGCGCCCGGCGGTGTCCCTCGCCTTGCTCTTCGCTTCGTTCTCGCGCCTTCGCTCCTCCCGTGTCGGTCCGATCGGAAGTCCCCTTTCCCAGGCCTTCTGCTTCATTGCGACTTCGTGCTCGCGCAGAAACGCTTCGCGCTCCTCGTCGTTGCGGAGGGTCCGTTCCTTTGCCCGGTAGGCCTCGATCTCCTCGCCCGTCATCAGGTACTGAGCGAATATCGCTCTCCTGTATGCCGGCGAAGAAGCGGGGACGATTTCCGGGGGCTCGTCGAGCAACAGCCCCTTGTCCCAAGCGCGCTTTTTCATCAGAGCGACGTGTTCTCTCCAAAATGCCAATTGCTCGTCGTACTCTTTGTAAGAATTCATCTCGGCGCGGAACATCGCCCGTTCCGTCTTCGACATGATCTCCCAGCCATAGACGCGATGATTGCGCCACGGAGACGTGCCTTCGCCCGCTGCCATCGAAAGAAACGCGGTACCGATCAGAACCGCTAGCATTTTCCGATTCACGTGATTCCCTTTTGGTTCCATTTCCCAATCTCGAGTCGGGTATCTTGCCACATGCTTCGAATCGCGCCCGCTGTTGCGGGCTTGTTGCTACTCGGATGCGTCAACACGCACCCGCCCGCCGTTCCAGCGCACGAAATCCGATCGCGGTTGCGTGAGGTTTCCATCGGTCAATCGATCGCAGAAGTCCATGAAATCGTCGGAAACGACGACGTGCGAATGCCCAACCATCCAGACGAAACGATCCCCTCGCCTATTCGAATCATCGCGTTCGCCGGCCCCGCCGGGCAAGTTCGCGTCGAAATCTACGTAATCCGAGTCTGGCCGGGCGATGGATGTTCCAAATTTCACTACCACGACATGCCGGTCTCCTACCTCGACGGGCGTGTCGTATCCAAGCAGTGGGACTATCTGGAATGGCGTTGGAGGCGATGGGGCGGGTCGATCGCAGATTTGCGCAGTGCCCAGGACCGTTTTGCGTGTCCGCGGGATACGGGGGCTGCCCGGTAGGGGTTGGGAGCCGGGGGGAGGGGCAGGCGTTAGGGGCAGGAGCAATCAGTCTGGGTCTGGATTCGCCGCCGAGTCGACGTCCGGTGCGGCAGCCGTTTCCACCAACAACGTCAATCCCTGGAGTTCCACGATGCGCACGCCCGATCCGGCCGGTACCGGCTCGGCGCCTGGGGCCAGTTCGGCATTCCACAACTCGGACCCGACCATCACGTAGCCGGACGGATTGATTTCTTCGCGCGCGAATCCGACCGCTCCCGCCAACCGGTCACTCGCCGAAGTCCCCTGCTCATAGGCGACCCGCATCACGGGAAACATCAGGACGTCCTTCAGAAGCCACAGCCCGAACAGCGTCAGCGCCACCGGTTGAGAGAGATCCCACCAACGCATCGCAATTGCCAGCGCCAGACCGAGCAGGATCAGGTCTGGAATCTGAAAGAGCACGTATCGAACGAACACCTGCCGGCTGGGTCGTGCGGTCAACTCCTGCCATCCAACCCGAGCGCGTGACGGGCGACCACGCTGCGCATGACTTCGGACGTGCCGCCCCCGATCGTTTCCCACATGCTCTGCCGCCACAACAACTCGACGCGAGAACCTTCTACGATCGCCTCCGCGCCGCCGAAGTCCAGAGCCGCGCGCGCGATCTTCTGGCAGACGACCGTGTGTACCACCTTGTTCGCAGCCGCCTCGACGGTACCCGGTTGGCCGCGCCTCATCGCATCGAGCACCCGCAATCCGTGGGCTTCGACTTCTCGCACTTCGACAGCGAGATCGGCGAGTGTGCGACGAACGTACGGATCGGCCGACAGCCCGGCTGCTTGGACCCATTGGATCACCTCCTCCAGATCGCGCCGCACTCGCTTTGGCGGAAATTGGATATGGCGCTCATCGGCGAGAGCCTCGCCCATGATTTTCCATGCACCATCTTTGGGCCCGATTCGTTGGTCGGCCGCTACCTCGACCCGATCGAGATGGACTTCGTTGAGTTGATCGCCATCGAGTGTAGGAAGCGGTCGAACCTCGACGCCCGGCGCATTGATGTCGACGATCATCAATGACAAACCGCGACCGCGGCTCTCCAGCGTCCCGGTCCGACACAGCAGCCACAGATAATCCATGTCCTGTGCGTATGATTGCCAGCACTTCTGTCCCGTTACGATGTAGCGGTCGCCCACGCGTTCCGCGCGGGTGCGCAGGCTGGCGAGGTCCGACCCCGCTTCGGGTTCGGAATACGCGAGCGAAAAATGCAGTTCACCGCGACGG
>JAJDAM010000458.1 GCA_029261905.1 Deltaproteobacteria bacterium | reverse complement strand
CCGGGGTAATCGTCAATTCGGGACTGGACATGCGATTTCCTCTGTATGATCGTTGGGCTTCTGGTTGTTGTTCTGGGAGTCTGAAAGAGATTAAGAGGGTTCTGAAGGTCGGTCTGGCTCGAGCCCTGGGAGTCGCGAATCCAGATGGAGGGGGCCAAACCGACTCAGGGCTCCCGAGAGTAGCACTCGGTTCGAAAGTCCGGGTGGCGCCTACACGATGGGGGCTGGCGGTCGGGTCACGCGGAGCCAGATGCGCGCGCCGAGCAGCGCGGAGAGCACTCCGGCGTACACCAGGGGCTCGAGCAGGTCCGCCTTGACCAACCAGATGAAGTGCACGACCCCGAGGACGCCGGCCGCGTAGGCCAGCCGATGGAGCGTCTTCCAGCGCTTCCCCAATCGGCGCGCCATCGCTCGCGTCGACGTTGCGGCCAGCGGCGCCATGCACAACAGAGCGGCGAATCCGGCGGTTACGTAGCGTCGCTCCAACACGTCTTCGACGATCAGCTCCCAATCGAAGAAATGTTCCAGCCACAAGTACGTCGTGTAGTGCAGAGAACCGTACCCGAACGCGGCGAGCCCGAAGGTCCGTCGCAGCGGCGCCGCCCAGCGCCAGCGAAACAAGCGGCGCAGCGGAGTGACCGCCAGTGCGATCAGCAGAAACCGGAGCGTCCACTCACCCGTGACATGCGTGATGCGTTCGACCGGGTTGGCGCCGAGATCATCGGTAAAGAACTGGATGACGAGTAGCGTCACGGGGAAGAGCACGAACGCGATCGCGATGGTCTGATTTCTTCGCAGTCGCTGGGCCGCGGTTGCCACCGAAGACTTCAGAAGTGCTTGCGCAGATCCATGCCGGCATACAGCTGCCCGACCTGCTCTGCGTAGCCGTTGAACGGCAGGGTCTTGCGCTTGCCGAACTCACCGATCCGGCGCTCGCGCTTCTGGGACCAGCGGGGATGATCGACCGACGGATTGACGTTGGAGAAGAAGCCGTACTCGCGCGGTGCCGAGATGTTCCAACTCGTCGCCGGTTGTTCTTCGGTGAGCCGGATCTCGACGATCGACTTGATGCTCTTGAATCCGTATTTCCAAGGCACGACCAGGCGGAGTGGTGCACCATTCTGGTTGGGCAGGTCCTGGCCGTACATTCCAGTCGCGAGCAGCGTCAACGGATGCATCGCCTCGTCGAGTCGGAGACCCTCGATGTAGGGCCAGTCGAGGACCGCGCGGCGTTGTCCAGGCATCTGCTCCGGGTCCAGCAATGTCTTGAACGCGACGAACTTGGCTTTCGAAGTCGGCTCGAAGCGCTTCAGGAGTTTCCCGAGCTCGATTCCCCGCCAGGGGATCACCATCGACCACGCCTCTACACATCGCAGGCGATAGATGCGCTCCTCGATATCGTGCGGCTTCAGAAGATCGTCGAGATCGATGTTGCCGGGCTTCGCCACCTCTCCGGTGATCGATACCGTCCACGGGCGCGTTCGGAAGTTGCGAGCGTTGCGTTGCGGATCGCTCTTGTCGGTTCCGAATTCGTAGAAGTTGTTGTAGCGCGCGGCATCTTCGAAGGGCGTGGGTTCTTCATTGCTGCGGAATGGATCGGAACCGGTGCCCGGTGTTTGACTTTCCGCGCGACAGGCCAACGCGGGTGCGAGCACCGCGCCGGCGGTCGCGATCCCCGCGCTGCGGAGAAAGGCGCGACGTTGCAGGTAGACTTCCGGTGGAGTGATGGCTCCAACAGGATCGGGTCGAGTTCGACGAATCAGCACGTTTTCTCCCAATGGCTCGATCGGGGCTCGATCGTGGCCCAGTTGGCTCCGGTGTTGTGGATCTCGATGGCGGCACGCGGCATTCAGACGCAATCCACTGCGGCATATTCTCGCGTGTGTCCGGATTCTAGCTCTTGGTGACTCCGGCGATGCCGGACAGGGCCAGTCGTACGGTTTCGGATTGCCGCCGCGTACCGGTCTTGCCGAAGACCTGCTTGAGCTGGCTTCGCGTGGTATGGATCGTGACGCCGCGCTCGTTCGAGATCTGTTGCAGCGACCGCCCGTCGACCAGCATCGAAATCAATTCGGTTTGGGCGGGTGTCAGCTTGTACATCTGGGAGAAGGCGTTGATGGACGACGACAGTCGATCGGCGTTCGTCTCGGGATCTGTAATGAAGACGGCTGTGACCCGATCACCTCCGGTGAAATCCGTTGACGAGTCGAGAAGCGGAGAGGTGATCACCGAGTAGGGTCTTTGCCCGGACGGGCGCTCGAGTGCCGCAAAGTCGTCGGAAGGATCGCCTTCTGCCTTCAATTCCGTGGCATCGAACAGCGCATTCAATGCAGCCTGATTCTCTCTGCCGGTCGCCGCGAGCACTCCATTGTCGAGTTGGACGCCGTCGCGGCGATCGAGAATCTGCTCTCCTGAACGGTTGGAGACGATGACACGGCGCTGACGATCGACCAGCACGATCCCGGTCGGTATTCGATCGAGGAGATCCGCGCGCACGCCCTGTTGCCGCTGGCTCGTCTTGAATTGGCGGCGAATCGCGTGTGCTCGGGCCAGGTGCGGCACGAGCAGGCTGCACATGGCCAGATCGTCAGCATCGAACCGGCGGTGGCCCTGCAGTCGTTGAATCGATATCCCGGAAATCGGTCGACCTCCGTCGGCGACCATCACGTGGGCGATCGGTCCTTCGGGCGCGAGTCCCTGGGGTTCCATGTACTCGCGGTAAAAACTGGTTTCGATGAGTTGGTCGTCTGGGAACAGCCGGTTTGCGAAGCGAAATCCCTCTTGAAACAACGGGTCCGTCATCGGCCACGGCAAGCCGAGTCGGAAATGCCGCTCGAACGCCGGCACGTACTGGAGGTCGAGTCGGGCCCGGTAGTACTCCGGCTGCAGCATCGTTCCAGGCAGTTGCAGCGACATCGCGATGGCGGCTCCCCCGAGGTCTTCCGACATCGCGGCCAAGAAGTCTGACCAGAGGGGGGGCGACACGGCCGCAGCATAGATTGCGTCCGTCAGCTGCAGGACTCGGCGTTCGGGCCGTGATCGGGCATTCGAGTCAGGGTGTGGGTCGTCGGCCGGCATGAATTCGAGCTAGGTCTCGCGAATCGATGAAAGGCACTTGAGAACGAGTTGGACGATTTCGCTCTGGGTGTGACAGCCTGTCTTGGCGAACGCGCGCTTCAACTGGCTGCGTGCGGTGTTGACCGACACGTTGCGGTCTCTAGCCGCTTTTCCCAGCGAAGCGCCTCCCGCCAACTGTGCGACCAGTTCGACCTCGGCGGCCGTCAAGTCATAGAGCTTCCGAAGATATCGCAGCGACAGCACCGAAAAGGTCTCGGGTCCGGATAGGAACAGCGCCGCGACGGCATCGCGCACCTGGACCCCGGTCGGTGCGGAAGCGAGTGGGTTGACGAGAATCTGCAGTCCGTGCTCGTGGGCCGCGTCCTCGCCGAGCCTGATCGCACGCCACGAGTCGCCGAACTTTGCCCCTTCGAGCGTCGACTGCAGCAGGGCATCGTCGGATTCCCCATTGGCGCGGATGCGCCCGTCCCTCAACGCGATGTGGTCCCCGATTTCGATCATCATCTGGGCACTTCGATTCATCAACACAGGGCGCCGCTCGGCGTCCGTGAGAATGACGCCGATTCGCAGCCGATCGATCACGTCGTCGAGTTCCTTGCGGCTTCGGTGAAGCGCAGAGAGCTCATCGTAGATTCGGAGAGCGCGTGACAGGTGGGGAACCAAATCGTTGCCGATCGCGAGTTCTTCGGGTGTGAAGGCTCCCCCCCCTTCTCTTCGGAAAACGTTCAGAACCACAGGTGCGTGTTCGCCGTCGAGTGTCACGACGTGGCTGATCGGCCAGACGGCAGCGAGTTCGTTCGGCCTCATCCACTGTCGATAGAAGTCGGTCTCCTCGAACTCCACTTCCGGGAAGATGATGTCGACCGTCGAGAATCGATCCGTTAACTCAGACATCGATTGTGGATCGAATGGCAGGCCGGTGAGGAAGTGCTCTAGTAGCTCTGGCCCCGCTCTACCTCGCAGACCCGCGGCGAAGTGGTGATGCGATTCGACCGGACCCAGGAGCTTCATCCCGAGTACAACCGGCGCGCCGCCGTAGCTCTTCGACAGTTCACTCGCGAACTCGAACCAATGCGACGGCTCCGACGCCGCCTGGTAGATGAGGTCGATCATTCGCAGCGTCGATGAGTCTGAGGGCATCGTTGATTTCCCTCGCGTGGTCGCGATGGACATACCGCCTGAGGTGCACAGCTGCCGTGGCGCGCAAATAATTTTCTTGTGTCGAATGGATTCGAAGGTATCGGACCCGAGCGGACCTGTCGTCGCGCAGACGCAATGAGCGTCTACCGTGCCATCCAAGCTCGAGGCGTGAAACGAAGGATGGGAAGGCCGCACCTTGAATTCCATGCACTCATGATGCGAACAGACTGCGATGACTCAAAAAAGAAGGGACCCGCTCTTGAGAGCGGGCCCCCGAGGAACAACCAGAGAGATGATCCTGAGATTGGCCCTCTTCGAGGAGAACTGGGGCATTGCGGACTCTGGCAAAAGGCGCCCGAGGCAGCAGCCTTTTTACGCCATGCTCCAATTCGTTTTCTGGTTTTTACACTATTCGGATTCGTGGCCGCTTCCCCCAGATGGGGGATAATGGAGCGATTTCTTGCAGTTACGGCGAGAAAGTGCCGCGATCGTGAAGGCCCATGCCGCCATATCGAATCGCAGGACCTGCAATAAAACTTGCGGGCGAAATCCACCCGGCTGCGTTCCGAGCACCCGCCGGCCGGCCGCACGTGTACTGCTTCGAGCCAGGCCCGATCGCAGCCTCTGATGATCCGCATCGATGTGCGGATTGGCGGCAACTGCCTTGGAATGGACTCTTAGCCGCTGGCGCGAGGTTGCTCAGCGACAGCGCAGGATGCACAGGTCGGACAAATCGGGTTGAAAACCATCGGATGAAGCGGCTCGTGCAGGCGACCGCAGTGCACGCAGCTCATCAGGACCAATCTTTCGGGGGGGGGATTCACAGTCATGGCGTGTTGCATCGGATGAATCCTCTGTTCGCATGACCCGGTTTCGCCAGACGCCGCGACATCCGGGTCGGATCATTTGTCCGGCCGAAACGCCGCGTACCTTCGCCGAACAAGTGTTCGCTCGATACTGCTGCTTCGTGGATGCGCAACTCGTGCCATGTGATCGGCGAACCGCTGCAGAGGCTGGCACGCAACCGAGCCACTCAACTCCGCACCCGCCTGCACCCCGCGGCGGAACCGGTGCCACTCGAATCGGAGGTTGACCACGCGTGTTTTTCGGATTCGACGCAGTCGGTCGAAGAGGGTCCGCCGGGACTCGTCGAGATGACGCTGCCGCAACTCGTCCGCAGCAATCGGCCTGCACTTTTTTCTCGGTTACTGCACCTGAGCGCCAACCAACGCCGCCTACCGCCGGAGACAGGGGGATCCGCTTGGCACACGGCTTGCTCTATTCGATGTCGTCAACAGCGAAGGGGGCAACACATTGAGCCTTGCGACCGAAGCGGAGAGCATCATCACCAACCACGTTGGATACGCGATGGCTGCTGCGGCCATTCCGGTGCCGCTCGCGGACATTGCTGCGGTCACCCTGGTGCAACTCGATATGGTGAAAGCACTTTCGAGCGAGTTCGACGTCGACTACGACGAGAGTCGGGGGAACGCTCTGCTGGCTTCGCTGGTCGGAGCCTCTGCAGCCAGGCTCGGGGCCAGCGCCTTCAAGGCGATACCCGTGGCTGGATCGCTGATTGGCGCGGCCGCACAGATCGTGTTGTCTGGCGCCTCCACCTACGCGGTCGGACAGGTCTTCCGGGGCGTCTATGAGGATCGAGGCACACTCAGGAGCGTCGACACCGACCTGCTGCGAGATCGCTACGACGAGTACGTCGCCAAGGGGCGTCAGCTGGCGCGCAATCTGCGAAACCCGGTCAATCGAGAAGAGACCCTCGATCAGATCAGCCAGAGCCTCGAGCGCCTGGATCGTCTCCGCCGCGCTGGAGTGATCACCGATGATGAGTTCGAACGCCTCAGCGCGCCGCTCATCGATCTGGACTAGAGGATCTCTTCGTCGCGGATCCGAGACGCTACGCCCAATCTTCCAGCGGGGGACAGGTACAAACCAGGTTGCGGTCACCGTAGGGGTTGTCGATGCGTCCGACCGCAGGCCAGAATTTGTTCTCCCGTACCCAGCTCGTCGGGTACGCGGCCTGTTCGCGCGAGTAAGCGTGGCTCCACACATCGGCGCACAGTGCGGCGGCCGTGTGTGGGGCACCCTTGAGTGGGTTGTCGTCGCGGTCGAGCTTCTCGTCTTCGATCGCTTGGATCTCTCCGCGGATTGCGATCAGCGCATCGCAGAAGCGGTCGAGTTCGGGCTTTGTTTCACTCTCTGTCGGTTCGATCATCAACGTCCCGGATACCGGGAAACTCATGGTCGGGGCGTGAAACCCGAAGTCCATCAGCCGCTTCGCGATGTCTTCCACACCCACTCCGGCCCGCTTCTCGAATTCGCGACAATCGATGATGAATTCATGTGCGACCCGTCCGCCCGGCCCGCGATACAACACCTCGTAGTGCTCTTCCAGCCGGCGAGCCATGTAGTTCGCGTTCAAGATCGCCACCTGCGTGGCTCGTCTCAATCCGTCGGCGCCCATCAATGCGATGTACACCCAGCTGATCGGCAGGATGCTCGGACTGCCGTACGGCGCTGCCGACACCGCGCCGATGCCGTCCACCGGGTGGCCCGGCAGGTACGCGCGCAGGTGCTCGGCGGCAGCGATCGGCCCCATGCCCGGGCCGCCACCACCGTGCGGAATACAGAACGTCTTGTGCAGGTTCATGTGGCAGACGTCCGCCCCGATCGCGGCCGG
>JAJDAM010000457.1 GCA_029261905.1 Deltaproteobacteria bacterium | reverse complement strand
TCTCACGACCGGCCGCCAGCACCACGAGCACTTCGGAAACGAGAGCGATCTCCGCCAGCGGCTCCAGCAGCGCATCGACGCGGTGAAAGATCTGCGACCACTCCACCGCGCCGATCGCCTCTTCGCGCAGCTTGACCTTTTCGGGCTGGTAGAAATCGGGATGCGGGTGATCGGTCGCGAGCTTCAGCGACGCGAGTGCCGCGCCGCTCTCGGGTCCGGGCAGTGCCAGGGTACGTGACGAAGTGAATCGGGCTGTCCAGCGCTCACTCGCCGGGGCGTCGAACCACGCAACGCTCGGGTCGCGGTTCAGTGGATGGCGCGGGAAGCAGACCCGATCGCCGCGCACGAAGCGATCCACGATGACATCCGGTGCGCCGGGCAGCACGTGGACCTCGACCTCGTCGAGGGGAACGGAGACCACGTCGATCTCGAGCGGCGAAGTGCCCGTCCGGAAGCCGACCAGGTTCGCCTGCTCCTCCCACTCGAGCCATTGTGCGACTGGATCGGGATCGAGCGGGAACTCGGGGTCGCACGGCTGTGTGGACATGTCGGTGTTCGGTCTCCCGGAAGTGGGTTTCGGTTGCGGTCGTTGAATTAGCGTCTGGCCCCTGCCCCGGCAAGCGGGAGGCGCCCTTGCCAACCGCCGGCGTGTCCCCATAATTCTTCCCGGCACACTAGACGACACTACCCGCCGTGCTGTAATCAGACGCCTGCAATCAGACGCCTAAGCCGGCTGCCCGGTCCCAGGATCGGGCAGCCAGCTTCGGCGCGATTTTACTGTGAGGATGGGGGTTGACCCGACTCGGCTGGGCCGCGGGCGACACCTGGAGAACCAAGACATGCCCGAAATTCCGAATCGCAAGCCACCAGCCGCATCGGCGACCATCGATTCCAAAACCGCCGGCACGAGCGCACCGCGCGGCTCCGAACGGCCTGCCGAAATCGAGCGACGCGCGAAACCGCGCAAGAAAACCAACAAGAAGGCGCGCGGCAAGGCTGCACTGCTGGCGTCGATCGGACCCGTCGAGGACCTGGAGAGCTACGTCAAGGCCGACTGGTGGCGGAACATCTTCAACGCCAACTACCTGCGCACTGACGGCGACGTCGTAGAAGATCCGGACATCACTGCCGGCGAAATCGACGCATTCTTGAGCATGCTCGACGTGACGCAGCAGAGCCCGATCCTGGACCTGTGTTGCGGTCAGGGGCGCCATGTCTTGGAACTCTCACAGCGAGGGTTCTCGAATCTGTTCGGCGTCGACCGATCGCACTACCTGATTTCGCGCGCGAAGAACATCTCAAAACAGCGCGACCTCGCAGTCACTTTTCGCGAGGGCGACGCCCGCAAGCTGCGTTTCAACGACAGCCAGTTCGAAGCCGTCTATCTCGCAGGAAACAGTTTCGGCTATTTCGAATCCATCGATGACGACGTCGCCGTTCTGCGTGAGGTCCGCCGCATTCTGAAGCCTCACGGGCAGTTGCTGATCGACTTCACCGATGGTGACTTCCTGCGAACCCACTACGAACCCCGCAGTTGGGAATGGATCGACAAGCACTATTTCGTGTGCCGCGAGAGATCGATCTCGAAAACGGGCGACCGCCTGATCTCCCGAGAGGTCATCACTCATACCAAGAAAGGCGTAGTCGCCGACCAGTTCTACGCGGAGCGACTGTACAACGACGATGAGCTGGGTGCCCTGCTCGAATCTTGCGGCTTCGAGGTCGCGGCCGTCCGGCCGATGTCGACGACCTCCAAGCGCAACCAGGACCTCGGCATGATGGCGCAGCGGATCGTGCTGACGGCGCGATCCAACAAGATCCCGGTGGCGGTCGGAGAGACGCAGATCCAAATCCGCAAGGTGGCCGTCGTCCTCGGCGATCATCGGCGACCCGACGTGGTCAAGCCGAACAGTACTTTCGGCGACGCTGACCTGTTCACGACCAGCGAGCTCAAGAAGGCCTTGGCACGGCTGCCCGACTACGAGTTCACCTACCTGGACGATCACGACGAGCTGATCGACAAGATCCGCAGCCGTTCGACGGACATCGATTTCGTATTCAACCTGTGCGACGAAGGCTTCAATAACGAGGCACGCAAGGAACTGCACGTTCCCGCGCTGCTCGAGTTGCTGGACATCGGCTACTCGGGTGGGGATCCCCAGTGCCTCGCCTACTGCTTCGACAAATCGCTGGTCCGGGGCGTCGCAACCGAGATGGACATTCCGGTGCCCGATGCCTTCTCGGTCGGCCCCGAAGACGTCACCTATATCTCCGTGCCACTGGAATTCCCGGTCATCGTCAAGCCGAACTTCGGAGACTCGAGCGTCGGCATCACGGCCAACAGCGTCTGCCACGATCTTCAGCAGTTGGAACAGGCAATTACAACCGTTCGCGAACTCGGCGGCTTCGAACAGCCCGTGCTGGTCGAGCAGTATCTGACCGGCAAGGACATCAGCGTCGGAATCATCGGCAATCCGCCGGATGCGTACATGGTGCTTCCGATCATCGAAGAAGACTATTCCGACCTGCCCGAGGGACTGCCGAGGATTTGCGGCTACGAAGCCAAATGGGAACAGAACTCGGTGTACTTCCAGTCGATCAAGTCGATCCACGCAGACCTGCCCGCCGAAACGACGCGCTTTCTGACCGCGAGCTGTGTCAAGCTGTTCCAGCGCCTGGGTTGTCAGGACTATGCCCGCTTCGATTGGCGGCTCGACGGCAACGACACACCGCGACTGCTCGAAGTCAATCCGAATCCCGGCTGGTGCTGGGATGGTCACCTCGCTCGCATGGCAGAGTTCTCCGGCATGGACTACGCGGCCATGCTGAACGAGATTCTGCGCGCCTGCGACGAGCGTCTCGCGGCGCGCCGACGTCAGGTTCGACGGCGACGGCGCGCGGGCTAGCGGATCCGCTTCGACTACGGGCGGGCAAGGCATGAGAGCTTCCAGGCGTCTGATCGATATCACGGGCCTGAGCGACATCATCCAGCGTCGGATACCGCTTCTCACGCTCAACAGCGGGATCGCGGGGCCCACCGTCTGGCTGACCGCATGCATTCATGGTGACGAAGTCGGCGGCACCGCGATCGTGCACGAGATCTTCACTACACTGAAGAAGGTGGGATTGAAATGCGGAAGCGTCCACGCGCTCCCACTGGTCAACTCGATGGGCTTCGAGAACATTTCTCGCTTCATCAATTCGGACCGCGAAGACCTCAACCGCTGTTTCCCCGGCAATGCACGCGGCACGATGGGTGAGCAGATTGCCCGGCGGTTGTTCGACACCATCATGAAGTCGCAGCCGGACCTGGTCGTCGACCTGCACAACGACTGGATCCACTCCGTTCCGTACATCCTGATCGAACCGGCCGCACATTTTGCCTCGGTGGAGCTACGGCAACGTACGCTGGCAATCGCCCGCGCCACGCGACCGGTGCTCGTCGAAGACTCGGATAGCTTTCCACCGCTGAACAACACACTGAGCGGCGCGATGATCGCCGCCGGGATCGCGTCCTTTACAATCGAGGCCGGCGGCGCCTATGGGATCGTCGAGAAAAACGTCGACGCCGGCAGACACGCGATCCTTTCGACGCTGCACTTCCTCGGCATGTGCGACGCGGAGGAGCCACAAGCCGATGACTCCACCGAACAGGTGCTGCTGAGATACACGAGCCGACCGCTGTGCAGCAGCAGCGGGCTGGTTCGGTTCGCTGTAGCTCCCGGCGATGCGGTGCGAGCCAACCAGATTCTCGCCCGGGTCTACAGCGCCTACGGATCGTGCGAGGAAACGCTGCGTGCCAACGCGCCGGGCTACGTCCTGGGCTTGGAAGACCA
>JAJDAM010000456.1 GCA_029261905.1 Deltaproteobacteria bacterium | reverse complement strand
CAGGCGCGCCACAGCCCGGATGTGAACCAGGCATCGGGAGTTTCCGTTCGGATGTCGATCGCGAACTACGAGACGCTGATCGCCAACGCTCTCCGTCGAGCGCTTCGATTGGGCGAAAGCGAGGCGGTACCCCGCGTTTCGGATCTCGACGCGTTGGCGACCTCGAGTTCGGGGAAGCTCGAGCTCGAATACGCGGGCGCGGAACGGTCGGAGAGCGAAGTGATCGCGGAACTGCTGCAAAGGGCGGTACACACCGTGTTCGACGAGTTGATTCCGCTGGAGGGAATGGCTTCGGTGATCGAGTCGTTCAACGACGGGTGGAAGTTCGAGATCGCGTCCGACATGCCCGCAGGCGAGTATCTCGCCGGCATCGACGAGATCGAAGGCCTGCGCGCCGCGGCCGCACAGCTCGCGGGCGGCGACTCGTCGCCGCGCATCGCCTCCGCGATCGAGTTCATCCTGGAAGGTCTGCATCTGGCCAACCGCCTGAACAAGTCCACCAGCGACGGCGGCTCACGCTACCAAAAGGCATAACGCATGCGGTCTGCGATCTACAGCAAGTGGGACGGGACCCAGGACGAATTCTCGCTCGACTCGGACAAGGCGCTGGACGCGTTGTCGGACCTGTTGATGGAAGGCCTCGACGTTCGCGAGGCGCTCGAGTGGATGCGCCGCCACGGCTTCGAACTCGGCGGAATGGATATGCGCGTGATGGGTGTCGAGGAGCTCATCAACGAGCTTCGAGACGAAGCGCAGGCCCTGTACGACCGCTACGACATGGATACTGCGCTGGACGAGGTCTCTCGTCGCCTGGACGAGATACTCGATCGCGAGCAGCGCGCACTCGAAGACGCACACGGTTACGAGTCGTCGAAGATGAACGACTTCCAACAGCGCCGCCACGCTGAGTCGCCGGAACTGTCGGACAGCATCGAGCAGTTTCGAGACTACGCGTTTGCCGACGAGCAGGCTGGAGAGGACTTTCAAGAACTCCTCGACGAACTCGATCGTCAACGCCAGCTCGAGCAGTTTCTGGAGGAGCGCGGTGAGCGATTTCACGGCTCTGAACAGGCCGACTACGAGACGGCCCAGCAAGTTCGTGAGCGTATCGAGGGGATCGAACAACTGGCAAGTGACCTCGCGCACGGGAACTTCGAGCAGATCACGCCCGAGATGTTGCAGGAAATGCTCGGCGACGAAGCGGCTCGATCGTTCATCCTGCTGCGCGATCTCGAATCGAGCCTGGAACGGGGTGGCTACCTGAGACAATCCGGCGATCAATTGACGCCGCGAGCGATCCGAAAAATCGGTGCCAACGCCCTCGCCGCCGTGTACGGCGCGCTTCGGAAGGACCGGCTCGGCGGACACGAGACGGATGCACGCGGCGCGGCGATCCCGCGACCCGACGAGACCAAGCCGTACGAGTTCGGTGATCCGCTCGACCTCGACGTGGTGCGCACGATGATGAACGGGGTTCGACGGATGTCGGCAGCCGACTTTCGTTCCACAGACACGCGTTCTTCAGACGCGCGCTCGACCACCGACACGCCGATTTCGTTGAATCTCGACGTCGCCGATTTCGAGATTCGGGAATTCGACTACACGACCCAGACCACGACGGTCCTGCTGCTCGACATGAGCTGGTCGATGTCCTGGGCCGGTCGTTTCGCCGCGGCCAAGCGCGTCGCATTGGCGCTCGATCACCTGATTCGGACGAAGTTTCCGCGCGACAAGTTTTTCGTCGTCGGGTTTTCTACCCGTGCGCGAGAACTCCCGGTCAAGGAACTCCCCGAAGCCAGCTGGGACATGGGGGACCCGTTCACCAATCTTCAAGACGGACTGCGCGTCGCAGAGCGTCTGATTGCACAGCATCCCTGCAACAACCCTCAAATCCTGGTGATCACCGATGGGCAACCGACCGCGTATTTCGACGGGAACGAATTGCGGGTCGAGTGGCCGTCGGGTTTCGGGGGCGTGTCGCCCCGCGCTGTCGTGGCCACGATGAATCAAGTGCGGCGAGTCACGCGGCGAGGCATCACGATCAACACCTTCATGCTCGACGATGCACCCGAGCTGGTGGGCTTCGTCGAACACATGACCCAGGTCAATCGCGGTCGGGCGTTGTTCAGCAGCCCGACTCAGCTGGGCAGCTACGTGATGTTCGACTACCTCGACGGGCGCAAGAAACGAAACGTCGGATGACAGGAGTTCTCGACTGGAGTCGGCGGCTGGGCAGCAACATCGGTCGCGCCGCGCGTCGCGGGGTTGCCGCGCGCGTTCTGCCGCGCAACCAGCCGGTCTGGGTCGTGGTTCGCATTCATCCGATGATGAGCGAGGGCCCGCCGCCGGTCATCTCGCGCGAACCGATCCTCGGCGTGCTGGAGGCACTCGAGGTACTCGAGTCGGCCGCCGACGATCCCCGCGTCAGCGGCGTCCTGCTGCGCATCGTGGGCGCACCGTCGGGTTGGAGCAAGGTGCAGTCGTTGCGAAACGCTGTGGTTCGGGTGCGGGAAGCCGGGAAGCCGGTCGCCGTCTACTCCGAGACCCTCGATGCAGCCGGTTTCCTGCTCGCGAGCGCAGCGACGAAAATCTGGCTCCCGGAGGTAGGCAGCCTGTTTCTGGTCGGATTGCGAGCGGAGTCCTATTTCTTCAAGGGCTTGCTCGAAAACCTCGGCGTACGACCCGAGGTGGTTCGGGCCGGGGACTACAAGAGCGCAGCCGAGCGCTTCACACGCGAGCGGATGTCGCCCGAAGGTCGTGAGCAGATCGAAGCGCTCGTGGACGACCTGTATTCGGAACTCGTGGGCGGAATCGCGGCCGGACGTGGACTGGACGCAGCTCAGGTGCGAGCACTGATCGATCGCGGTCCGTACCAAGCCCGCGCGGCGGTCGAGTCGGGGCTGATCGACGCTTGCCTGTACCCCGATGAAATCGAGGGGGCGCTTTTCTGCCTGAGCGAAGGCACCGCATCGACTCCGTCCGCCCATTCATCTCCGGGCGGATCCGCTGAACCGGCTGCATCCGCGAACACGGCTTCGGTGCAGCCCGCGACCGAAGAACCGAAAGTTCGCATGATCGAGGCGTTTGCGTATCTCAACCTCCGACTCTCCGCGCGCGCCTATGTCCCGATGGCGAAGCGCCTGCCGCGTATCGCGTATGTCCTCGCCAGGGGGACGATCGGACGCGGGACGGACGGTCGGGGCATCGCTTCCGGTTCGATGTCGAAGCTACTGGAAGGTTTGCGAGAGCGAGACGACGTGCGCGGGGTGGTGCTGCGTATCGACAGCCCAGGCGGAGACGCCATCGCATCGGACTTGTTGTGGCGGTCGGTAACGCGACTCGCCGAATCCAAGCCTGTGGTCGCTTCGATGGGCGACGTTGCAGCGTCGGGTGGATACTTCCTCGCTGCTGCCGCGCATCAGATTTTCGCCGAGGCCGGTACGGTCACGGGTTCGATCGGAGTGATCGGAGGGAAAGTCAACCTCGAGGGACTCTTTGCACGACTCGGCGTGTCGACGGATGCCGTCGAACGCGGTGCGCGGGCCGGACTGCTTTCTGGCGATCGCGAATTTACCCCCGACGAGCGCGCGGCGATTCGATCGGAGATTTCGAGTATGTACGAGATTTTCATCGACCGGGTGGCCCGGGGCCGTGGACTCTCACGGGAATCGGTCGATCGAGTGGCGAGGGGGCGGGTCTGGAGCGGAACCGCCGCGCGGTCCCACGGCCTGGTCGACGAGATTGGTGGACCGCTCGACGCACTGCGAAGCGTCTGCATCCGAGCGGGGATCGATACGGGCGACCCGGTGGCAATCGATCGCTATCCCCGCCGCGTAGCGCTCGCCCGGCTGAGCCCGGCTCTACTTTGGCCCGGACGCTCCGTCGTCATTCATGGGATCGATTAGCCGATGTCTCGGACCGTCCAAAGAGAGGTCGCCGGAGACGATTGGCGTCTGTGGCCCAGCGAAGTCGTAGGTGCCGATTGGACGAAAGTGTTCGGTGTCCCGGCCGGTGTGCCGCTGAAGCTCCACGTCGACATCGGATTCGGTGGTGGAGAATTCCTGATCGATCTCGCCGAGCAAAACCCCGATCAGGCGTACGTCGGCATCGAACTCGACTTCGACCGGGCCCTGAAACTGGCACATCGCCTGTCCCGCACCGCGATCCGAAACGTGCGCTTGATCGGTAGCGCCGCCGAGTGGGCGGCCCGCGAAGCTTTCGAAGACGGGTCGGTCGAGTCGTTTTGGATCAACTTCCCCGATCCATGGCCAAAATTGCGCCATCGGCGTCGCCGGCTGGTTGCGCCGCGATTCGTTCACGAGTTGGTTCGGAAATTGTCACCGGGTGGGTCACTCCGGGTTGCGACCGACGATCCGGACTACGCGACCGCGATCGATGACGTGCTCAGCCGAGCGGTCGGACTTCGGAACGCCTACGCACCGGATCGGAATCGGCACGAGCGTTCGATACCGAGCCGGACAATATTCGAGCGCCAATGGCGAGGGCAGGGCTGCCAGTGTTTCTACTTTCACTATGTCCGGGCGGACTCTTGAGTTCGGCACACGATTGACGCCGA
>JAJDAM010000455.1 GCA_029261905.1 Deltaproteobacteria bacterium | reverse complement strand
TGTTGTAGTAGCGCTCGAGGTTGTAGATCCGCTCGCCCGCAGCCATCACGTCTTGCGCTGAGAACGCTTCCCCGGTCGCGCTGGCCCACTGCACCGCGTACTCCTCCGCACCCTGGGCGAACGCGCTGAATTTGCACAGGTCGAGGCTGTCCGAAAACGCCGCGAGATCCTGGAAGGTCATGACCAACTCGCCCTTGCCCTTCCACTCGAGTGGATCAGCCTCGATCCCGATGACGCCGAGTTCGGCCGCAGCGACGTACGCGCGCAAGTGACAAGCGCCTCGATTGCTCGTCGCATAGCCGAGGCCCATGCCCTTGAGCCCGCGTGGGTCGTAGGCGGGAACGGCCTGTCCCTTCACCGCCATCGCGAGTTCGGGATGTCCGAAATGCTCGGCGGCGGCCACCGCGCCGTCCGCCAACGCGTCGCCGATCCCTTCGCGCATCGCGAGTTTCTCGGTCAGCGCGACCATGCCGACGTCATCTCCCCAACTGAGGGATTCGCCGTTGGTTGCACCGAGGTCACTGCATTCCATGAAGACCGAATACACATTGCCGAGTTCAATGGGATCGAGGCCGTAGTCGTTGCATTGGTCGATCAGCTTCGCGACCGACCGGATGTCGTCGACGTCGCAATTTGCGCCGAGCGCCCATGCGGGCTCGTACTCGACGCTTTCCATCTTCAACCCCTTGTACGCGCCGTCCTTGATTTCGACTTCTTTCTTGCACGCGACCGGGCAGGCGTGGCAGGTCGGGTTTCCGGTCAGGATATTCTGCTCGACGTATTCACCCGAGAGGGACTCGGCGCGCTCGCCGAACGCGGTCAACTGGCTGTTGCGAACCCCGAGCGCGCCAATGCTGTTGGTGACGTTCATCAGGACATTGGTGCCGTACACCGAAAGCCCACCCTTCTTGGGGCTCGTGATGTTCTTTTCGTCGCGGATCGTATCGAGCGCGATCTTTCGCGCGCCGCGAAAGGCTTCGGCGTCGGGAACGTCGCTCTTCTTCAGGCTGGCGCGCACGACGATGGCCTTCAGGTTCTTGCTTCCGCCAATGGCGCCCGTTCCGCCTCGACCGAAAGCACGATCGTCTTCGTTGACCCAGACCGCAAAGCGCGAGAGGCGTTCGCCCGCCTGGCCGATCGCATTGACAGACAGGTTCTTCGCGCCGTATCGCTGCTGGTACAACGCGATCGTGTCGTGAATCCCGAGCCCCCAGGTGTCGCGCGCGTCCCGAATCTCGATCTGGCCGTCTTCGATGAAGGCGTACACCGGGTGGTCGGCCTTGCCCTCGAACACCAACCCATCGAAGCCTGCCCAGCGCACACGCGCTCCAGACCAACCCCCCTGGTGGCTGTCGGTCACCGTGCCGGTCAGTGGCGACTTGGTCACACAAGCCCATCGCCCGCTCATGCTGAGTTCGCTTCCGCTGAGTGGACCGTTCATGAAACACAAAATATTGTCTGGCGAAAGCGCGTCCACGTCGGGACCGTTCTCGAGCACGTAGCGCACACCCAGTCCGCGCGCGCCGATGTACTTCCTCACCCATTCGGCCGGAGCCGGACGCATTTCGACCGAACCGGTGCCGAGATGGATGTGCGCGATGTCTCGGCCAAAGGTCCTGGCGTCCATGAGAGTCTCCATTGCGGGTGAGGATTGCGAGTGAGGATTGAGGCGGCCTCCATTTTACACGCGCTAGGAGGCCGGTCGCACCGGGCGGAGCAGACATTCCTGCACGCAGGAACCCACCAGATCGCCGGCCCGTGTGTAGAGCAGCCCGCGCCCGATCCCACGGCCGCCGCGTGTGACGGGGCTGTCCAGTTCGAACAGCAGCCAGTCGTCCATGCGGAAGTCAGCGTGGAACCAGAGCGCGTGGTCGAGGCTCGCAGTTTGGAGCGCGTTCACACCGAATGGGTGGGGTTGCATCACCGGCATCATCATCGCGAGGTCCGAGGCGTAGACGAACATGCACTGGTGGAGCAGCGGATCATCGGGCAATCGCCCCCGTGTGCGCATCCAACAGCGCGCGTGCGGCGGTTTCATCTCGTCGCTGAACATTCCGATGCCACCGACGCCACGGATCTCGACGGGGAGCTCACGGGTGGCGCGGTCGGGGCCGTCGTGGCGCCGCATCGCCCGCGCAACACTGTCGTCTTTGCCGCCCAAGCCGGCCGTGGCGCGCCCGACGGCATCCTCCAGGGATTCACCCTCGGGCCCGCTCGTTTCGTCCATCGAAATTTGATGCGACGGCCCGGGTTCGTCGCTGTGAAACGAAACGGTCATCTGTAAGATGGCTTCATCGCGCTGGCTCGCGGTTACCGTAGCCGTGCGAAACGAGCGGCTCGTTCGCAGGCACTGCACCGCGAATCGGATCGGGGTTTCGGGTGTGCCGCGCCGCAGGAAGTAGGCGTGCAGCGAGTGGGCGCGATCGCCACCGAGCGACCGTTGCGCCGCCACCAGCCCCTGCGCGAGCACCTGCCCACCGAACAAGTGGCCCGCGTCGCGGTCGGGGTTGTTCCCTTCCCACTCGTCGCGCGCGACGTCCTTCAGGTCGAGACACTGGAGCACCTTGTCGAGCGCGACGCCCACTCGCTACACCCACACCGGAAGGCGTTCCCACCCGCGTACGGTCGACGTGTGCGCACGCTTCGCGTTGTCGTGATCGACCCGCCAGTCCGGCCAGCGGTCGAGAACCTCTTCGAGAGCGACCTGCCCTTCCAGCCGTGCGAGCGCGGCGCCCATACAGAAGTGGATCCCGTAGCCGAAGCTCAGATGGTGGTCGATCTTGCGGCGCACATCGAGTCGTTCGGGATTGGGAAAACGCCGCTCATCGTGATTCGCCGACCCGTTCAGCAGCAACATCACCGAGCCCTCGGGAGCTTTCGTGCCGTAGTACTCGATGTCGCGCGTGACGGTGCGCGCCTGCACCGGCGACGGGGCCTCGAAGCGGAGAATCTCCTCGATCGCCGAGGGCACGAGGCTTCGATCCGCGGCGACGAGACGACGCTGCTCGGGGAAACGGTCGAGCAGGTAGCCCGTCCAGCCGATCAATCGCGTCGTCGTCTCGTTGCCGGCGCCGGCCAGCAGCCCGATGTAGAGCAGCAGCTCGGAGTCCTCGAGGTTTCGCTCCACACCTTTCTCGTCGACGAAAGTCGCGCGCAAGAGCTCCGTCATCAGGTCGTCCGAGGGATGTTTGCGACGCCAGGCGATGTACTCGGCAAAATTTCCCATTGCAGCGAGGAGCGCGGCGCTCATGTCTTCCTTGTCGCCCGAGACGTCCGGTCCGTCCGGCATTCGCCCTTCTTGCAGCGACAGGCCACGGTCGAGTCGATCTCGGATGTCTTCCTGATCCTCCTCGGGAATGCCGAGCAACATGCCGATCACGCGCATCGGCATCTGCGCGCCCAGGTCCTTGATGAAGTCGAACCCGTCGCTGCCGACCAGCGGGTCGAGGCTGCGAGCACAGAAGGCGCGGATCGGCGCTTCGAGTGCCGCGATTCGCCGCGGTGTGAACATGCGTGCGAGAAGTTTGCGATGAATGTCGTGGATCGGCGGGTCTTCGAACAGCACGATGCCGGGTGGCACCTCGACCCCGCTCTTGATCATCTCGAGAACCGAGCCTCGGGCGGAACTGAACGTTCTCCAGTCGACCAGCGCGGCGTCCACGTCGTCGAAGCGGGAAAGCGCCCAGAAGTCGTATTTCTCGTTTCTGTACAGCGGCGCTTCATCGCGCATGCGTCGCCAGACAGGATGCGGATCGGAATCGATCTCGAAATCGTATGGGTCGTAGTAGATTTCGCTCATGCAGGAATCCGTCGCTCGATGGGTGGATTGGGTCGTGGGTCGTGGGTGGATCGCTGGTTGACGGGCCGGACTATGCGCGAGGCCGAAAGCGCAGCGGCAACGCGTCGAGACCACGAATCAGGAAGCTCGGCGCGTAGCGGAGCGCACTCGGGTCCACCAGTTGCAGGTCGTCCATGCGTGCGAGCAAGCGCTCGAAACTGATACGCGCCTCGGCACGGGCAAGACTCGCCCCCGGACAGAAATGCGCGCCGTGACCGAACGCGATGTTGCGGCGCGCCGTCGGGCGCTTCGCGTCGAAGCGATCGCCGTCTTCGAAGACGCGCGGGTCGCGGTTGGCGGCCGCGTTCATCGTCATCAGGATGGATCCGGCCGGGACGTCGACACCAGCGACCTCGATATCGCGCAACGCCAGGCGGAAGCTGCCCTTGATGGGGCTTTCGAAGCGCAGGCACTCCTCGGTGAAATTGGCGATCGCCTCCGGCTCGGCCCGGAGTTGGTCGGCGAGCGCGGGTTGTTCGGCGAGAATGCGCATTCCGGTCGAGAGCAACCTCGCAGTCGTCTCCTGCCCGGCGGCGAACAGGATCACGGCCAGCCGCACCACGTCGGCCACCTCGGGCAGTTCGCCGTCCGGGAAGCGCACCGTTGCCAGCGTCGTCATCACATCGTCGCCCGGCGTGGCGCGACGCTCTTCGATGTAGCGAGTGAAATACGGATACAATCGGGCCAAGATCTCTGCGCCGGATTGGTTGGCGCGAGCGGTGCCGGCCAGATTTTTCTCGTCGCCCTCGCCCTGCAGCCAACCGACCAGAGTCGCGTGGTCTTCGGTCGGGACGCCCAGCAGATCGGCGACCACGAGCATCGTGAACGGCCCCGCATAGGCGCCGCAGAATTCGACCTCGCCTCGGCCGGTGATCTCGTCGATCAACCCGTCAGCGAGGGTCCACATGAACGCCTCGTTCTCCTTCAGACGGTTCGGCGTGAACAGCTTCTTGAGCAGCGCCCGGTGACGCGTGTGCTCGGGCGGATCGAGCGCGGGCAGCTGATCGCTCAGCGGGATCTCGTGGCGACGGCTCGCGACGACATCTGCGAGATTCTCTCCGGCGGCCACCTCGGGCAGCGGCACGAACGGGCCGAGCGGCGCGATGACCGACGAAAAAGAATCGAGGTCCGCGTAGATCGCGAGGACCTCTTCGAGACCCGACACCAGGAAGACTCCGTGGTGCGGCTCGCGCACCACCGTCCCGCGCTTGCGCAATTCTGCGTAGAACGGGGCGGGGTCCTGGATCAAACCGGGGTCGGTAAAGAGATCTTTTTCGAACAGCTCCATCAAGTACTTCCTCCGGCACGGCAGTCGGTTGCGTGGTTTGCGTGGTTTGCGAAATGGCGGATCACGTCGCCTTCTCGGCGAGGTACAGCGAGAACAGCAAGCCGAAGTCGGCCCGCCGCTGCGCCGGGTCACTCGGAAGACCCATGAACAGGCCGAATACACTGGTCAGACACACGCGGGCCGCTGCCTCGGGCTCGAGACCGGCGCGCAGTTCGCCGCACGCAGCGGCTCGTTGGAACTGGCGGACCAGCGATTCGACGATCGGGAACGACTGGTCGTCGATCGCGAGATCAGCGGGCCGTCGCGCATAGATGGCGATCATGTCCCGGAACAGTTCCGCGTCTCCGAGGCGCGACTCGAGTTCGATCAGACCCTCGGCCAATTCGTGAAGCACTGCGCGCAGACTGAGCGCAGGCTCGAGCCGGGACGCCACCGCCCGCTCTTCGAGCCATTGAAGCTCGAGCAGCACATGCTCCTTGGTCGGGAAATGGAAATAGAAACTCGGCCGCGAGACCCCGGCTTCGCGCGCGAGGCGCGCGACACACGCACGGGAAACACCGACGCGCCGGAACTCGGCGATCGCCGCCTCGAACAGCAGCTTGCGGGTAGAGTCGACCTGGCGCTGGCGGCGCCCGGGCAGCGCGGCGGGGAACGACATCGGGCCAGTCTTGCGACGGTCTTGACACCTGTCAAGTCGATGTGACAGGTGTCAGCCAAACCCTCGGGGATGGCGCACGGCTGCGCACGACTAAGCGCAACTGAAGGGAGCTAGCCGGCGCGGCCGACCCCGCCCACCAGTGCATTGCCCAGCAGTGCGAACTCCTCACCGCGCGGCGAGCTGGTCCGCCAGACGAGGCCAATGGTCCGGGATGGACTGACCCCGCGTGCGTTCCTCTGGATCGGAAGCGCGATGAGTTCGTCGCTGCGACTCAGTTCGACTTCTGCCGTCGAGCGGGGCAGCAGAGTGATTCCTGCTCCATTGGCCACCATCTGGACCAGTGTGCTGAGACTACTCGCACGAAAGTCTCCCAGCTCTGTCATCGCCGTCGCTCCGCAAACTGCGAGCGCCTGGTCGCGCAGTCAGTGTCCGTCTTCGAGCAGCAGCACCGTTTCGCCGACCAGGTCGGATTCGCGCAGGCGCTTGCGGCTTGCGAGACGATGGTTGCGGGGCAGCGTCACCAAGAACGGGTCGTCGACGAGGGGCAGAGTCTCCACCGTCCCCAGCTCTGCCTCGAGGGCCAACAGCAACACGTCGAGCGATCCATCATCGAGGCTTTCGAGCAGGCGGTCCGTACGATCCTCCACGAGCCGCAGCCGGAGCTCGGGAAACCGCTCGCGCACATGCGGAAGCGCTTCGGGTAGCCAATAGGGAGCGATGGTCGGGATGACACCCAGCCGCAGGGTTCCCACCAGGGGACGTTGATGGCTGCGCGCTGCCTCTACCAGCTCATGGGCGGCGAGCAGCACGCCGCGAGCCCTCTCGACGACCGCCGCGCCGGACGGCGTGAGCTGCACGCGCCGTCGGCTCCGCTCCAACAGCCGTGTTCCGAGGTGCTCCTCGAGCTGCTGGATCTGGGTGGAGAGGCCGGGCTGGCTCACGTGACAAGCCTCGGCGGCCCGGTGGAACCCGCCGTGGTCGGCGATCGCCACCAGATACTCGAGCTGCCGGAGCGTGGGTTGAATCATGATCGCTATAGGTTAGCGATCTCATCAGTACAATCAATTGGACGAATCAGTCCCTCGTGCCGATTCTGCCGGTGTCCCAATGGAACGAGGACGAGGAGAAAAGACATGAGTGAAACGACCCGACTACCCGACTCTACCGGCAAGCGTGTTCCGGAGGTGGTGTTCGAAACCCGAGAGAACGGCGACTGGAAGGCGATCTCCAGCAAGGAGATCTTCGACGGCCGTACGGTGGTGCTCTTCGCGCTTCCGGGTGCGTTCACACCGACCTGCTCCTCGGCCCACCTGCCCCGCTACGAGGAACTGGCATCGGCCCTCGCAACCCATGGCGTCGACGAGGTGATCTGCCTTTCGGTCAACGACGCGTTTGTGATGGACGCCTGGGGCAAGGAGCAGGGAGCGTCGCGGGTCCGTCTTTTGCCGGACGGCAACGGAGATTTCACCGAGGGGCTTGGGATGCTGGTTTCGAAACGGGACCTGGGCTTCGGCAACCGCTCCTGGCGCTACTCGATGCTCGTCCGCGACGGCGTGATCGAGAAGATGTTCATCGAGCCCGACGTGGCAGGCGACCCCTATGAGGTGTCCGACGCAGACACGATGCTTCGCCACCTCGACCCGCAAGCCGGTGTCGCGCCAGACGTGAGTCTCTTCACGCGTCACGGTTGTCGCCACTGCGAGCGCGCACGGGGGTTGCTGGATGCGCGCGGAATCGCCTACGAGGAGATCGCGTTGGGCGAAGACGTGACCACCTGCAGCCTGCGTGCGGTGACGGGCCGAGACACGGTTCCCCAGGTTTTCATCGGCGGCAAACATGTGGGCGGCGCAGACGAACTGGAGGCGCACTTTGCTGCGTGAAGCAGGGGCCCCGTGCGCCCCTGGCACGAACGGGGCCTCACCGGTCGTCGAGTTCTAGAGTCAAGTTCGAAGTCTCCGGGCCCATCTCCCAACCGTCCGGGAGGTCGGGCCCGGAGGTCAGGAAGCCAGCACCCGAATCTGACTCTGGCGGCGCAGTGCAGAAAGCGACGACACCGACGGCCATAGCAGACGACGTGTGGCGCGGTCAGCGCGACTCGCCATGCGCATGAGCTTTTTGTCGAGCGGGCGATCATCGAGGCGCGCCATCACGAGCCCGAAGACCGCCTCCTTGGCCGCGGCAAGGGCGGGACCCGACAGAACAAGGCGACCGGCCAACACGAAGCAGCTTCGGTCTCCGAAATAAATCAGTGTAGGCTTGTTGGATGGACGAAACGGTGCCAGGTCGCGGTCCGCAAGGCGCCGAGCAACGATCCGAGCCGCCCAGACTCCCGCCAAGTGCTTCGATACCTTCGAGGCCACCGCCCACAACGTACAGGGTAGCGACTGACCTGACCCGGTCGTTTCACCCTGGCTCTGCCATGCGACCCCGGAAGTCCCAACTGACGAGCGTTTGGGGTTCGATCACGATCGCGACTTCGTGCTCGACGCGTGCCAGAAGCAGCGGGGCTGGCGGTATCGTCGAATCGCCCAGGTACCGGTCGATCAGCATGTGAAGAGTCCGCTCACCGAGATCCGGATCCACAGTCGCGATCGCCTGCCCTCGGACTCCGCGGTACGGTGGAGTTTCGATGGACAACTCGAATGCACAGCGAGGATCCTGGCTGAGCAGCGAGGCGATTCGAGCGGAACGCTGCGTCGCACAGTAGAGCTTGCCTTCGATCGCGACATACCAGAGCGAGACCAGTACCGGGTGGCCGTTGCTTCCGTTGCAGGCAATCCGAAGCGGTACGCGCGTATCTCTCAGGAAGCGATCGATCTTCTCGCCCGTCCAGGGACCTTTGGGTTTCATTGGAACCTCTCAGCAGATTCACCCTGCGAAAAGAGCACTACTGCCTCCTCCTCGGAGGCTTTGAGCAATCGGTTTGCGCCAACTCTGTCCGTCAGGATTTCCTGAATCCGCTCAAAGCGAAAATCGAAGATTGCGTCGAGCGCTCGCCGAACAACCAGCCAGTGAGCGACCCGACCGATCCAGCCGAACGGGAGTCGGTAGCTCACGCGATCCGTCATCAGAACACCACCCCCCATCGGATGAAACTCGTGACGATGCTCCCACCAGGCATACGGGCCGCTTTCCTGAAAATCCGAGAATCCCGAACCCGGCTTCCACTGGCCGATCAGCGTTCGCCAGCGCATGGGTACACCGAGTAGAGAAATACGATAGTCGATCCGGGTTCCTGAACGCATCTCGATCGGAATCGGCGTCTTCAGATCGAAGTACATCCACGGGGGCGTGATCAGAGTCAGGTTCTCGGCCTGGGAAAAGAAGTCGAACACCTCCTCCAACGGTCGTCCGATCCACTGCTGGCGTTCCAGGATATGAGTCCGCACGGGTCAGCCGACCTCGCCGAGCAGCGAGGCACGCCGAACTCCAGGCTTCTCGAAGACGGCCTGGACCAGCCCGATCTCCCGTTCCTCGAACCCACCTTCGCAGTAGCAGAGATAGAACTCCCACATACGAAGGAAACTCTCATCGAGTCCCAGCTCACGCATTTGCGAAAGGTTCTCCATCATCTGGTCTCGCCATCGGCGCAGCGTTTCGGCGTAGTGCGGTGTCAGGTCCTCCACGTGAGTCATGCGCAGATCCGTTTCTTTGGCCGCCGCAGCACTCATGGCCCCGATCGAAACGAGTTCACCGCCCGGAAAGATGTAACGCTTGATGAAGTCGACGGATCGATGGTGCTCTGCGAGGTATCGATCCGGGACCGTGATCGCCTGCAAGAACATCACCCCGTCGGGCCGCAGTCGTTCGCTGCACACGCGAAAGAACTCGTCCATGTACCGGTGGCCCACGGCTTCGATCATCTCGATCGAGACGAGCTTGTCGTAGTCGCCGCTCAGGTCGCGGTAATCCTGGAAGAGCACTCGAACGCGATCGGCGACACCCGCTTGCTCGACCCGCCGCTGCGCCACCTCGTACTGCCTCTGCGAAATGGTCGTCGTCGTGACCCGGCAGCCGTAGTTCTGTGCTGCGTGGATTGCGAATCCACCCCAACCGGAGCCGATCTCGAGCACGTGGTCCTCGCTTCGCAGCGCCAGTTTCCTGCAGGCTCGCTCGTACTTCGCGGCGGAGGCCTGCTCCATACTCGCGTCGTCTTTCTCGAAGACTCCACTCGAGTACGTCAGCGAAGGGTCCAAGAACAGGCTGAAGAACTCGTTTCCGAGGTCGTAGTGAGAAGCGATGTTTCGTCTGCTGCCCGTGCGCGTGTTGCTGCGAAGACTGTGGTATAGCGAGAGTCCCGGCCGGATCCATCGAGCAAGCCCGCGATCGAGTCCGACGGTCGTCTTGGCGTCGAGCGCCAGGATCCGGATCACCGCCGTCAGGTCGTCGGATTTCCAGGCTCCGTCCATGAAAGCCTCGGCACCGCCGAGAGCGCCGCGAAAGAGGATGCTGCGGTAGAAACTCGGGTCGCGCACGAAGAGGGTCGCCTTCAATTCGGCTTCTGGATCCCCGAAGACATGCTGAGTTCCTGAGTCGACTAGCGTGATCTGGCCCGCGCGCAGGCTCTCGAGTCGTCGCTGTACGGTGCGTCGTGCCCAGCCATCCAGGCGGCTCGCCCTGGATCGCCGCTGTCGAACCTCGTCGAATACAACCGTGCTTTCACTCATTGGATGGTCTCCGGGTGGGGGTAGAAGGGGACTCGCTTGCTGTAGAGGCGCAGCGCTTGCCAATAGATCGCGGCTGTCGTCTGCGCTGTCATGAACGGATGCAGAACGAGCGCACGGGCGAGCGAAGCCGTGCTGATCTCGCGGCGCTCCAGCGTGAGAACGGCATCGAAGATGCGTCCACCATTCTGTTCCAGATTCTCGATCCGAGCGACCAATAGTTGTCCGGGCGCTGCGAGCGTCCATCGGTACGAAAGGTCCATCGGCATGAACGGAGAGACGTGGAAGTCCTTGGCCGTCGCGGCTCGAATGCCCGTCGGATTCGGCGTGGGGCGCTCGAGCACGTAGGTGTGACGCTCGTTCCAAGGGGTATTGGTGACGTCGGCGACGACCGCTTCGACTTGCTCGCCGCGCTCGTCCCAGCAGTAGTAGAAGCTCACGGGATTGATCAGATAGCCGGCATATCGCAGGTGCGTGAGCAGGCGGATCGCGCCTCGAGGACGGCTCCCGGTGTGCCGTTCGACGAGCGACCTCACGCTCTCGTCGAGGCCGACGCCTGGATCTCCGATGTGATCGCGGCGATCGAACCGGGCGAATGCCGGCCTTCGCGTCGACCACATCCAACGTCGCACGAACACGACGTCGATTTCTTCCAGATCGAGGTACACCATGAACAGCGGAAAACGAAACTCGTGCTCGACGGGAACCCGCCGACGATGGAGCACGTGGCCGTGATAGAGGCAGCTACGCACCGTCAAGCCTCGACCTTCTCGAACTTCTCGAACTTCTCGACCTTCTCAACCACCGGACCGCGACGCTCCACGCCCAACTCAGCGCAGACCTCGAGTGCGCTCCGAACGCCATCCTCGTGAAACCCATACCCCCAGTAGGCACCGCAATAGTGTGTCAGAGCGGTGCCGCTGATTTCGCTGCGACGTTTTTGGGCGGCAATCGCGTTCGCATTGAATACAGGGTGGTGATAGTTGAACCGAGCGATCTCATCGCGCGGATCGACCCGACCTTCGTCGTTTAGCGTCACCAAGAACGGCGCTTTGGACCTGATCCCTTGCAGCCGGTTCATGTCGTAGGTGACCAGTACCCTGGAGCTGGCTTCGCGTGGTATCCGGTAGTTCCAGCTCGCCCTCGCTCGACGGTTGCGAGGGAGCAGCGACTCATCGGTGTGCAGGACGACTTCGTTTTCCTGATACGCGATGCTGTGGAGCAAGCCGCGCTCGAGCCCGGTGGGGTCGACGAGAAGCCGCAACGCCTGGTCGCTGTGGACCGCAAGCACGACGCGGTCGAATCGCTCCATGCCATCTTTAGTGGCCACCTCGACGGTGCGCCGACCACGCCGGATCGCCTGAACCGGCGTGCCGACGCGGATGCGATCGCGGAACGGCGTCACGAGCTTTTCGACGTACCGTGCCGAGCCCCCGCGGACGACGCGCCAACTGACGGGTGGGTTGGTCTCGAGCAAACCGTGGTTCTCGAAGAAGCGAACGAACGCAGTGGCGGGAAAGCGCAGGAACTCGTCGGGTTCCGCCGACCAGATCGCCGCCCCCATTGGGACGACATAGTGATCGACGAAGCGCTGCGAGTACCCCGCGCCGGCCAGAAAATCTCCGAGCGCAACCTTCTCGGAGTCGTTGTGGGCCAAGGAGCGCGACTCGCGATTGAACCGCAACACGTCTCGGATCATCCGCAGAAAAGCCGGGCGCACCAGGTTGCTGGGTTGCGCGAACACGGACCCGAGCCCGCGGCTCGCCCACTCGACGCCCGTCTGCTCGCACGAGAGCCCGAAACTCATTTCGGAAGGTTTCGTCTCGACTCCAAGCTCGGAGAGCAAGCTGGAGAAATGCGGATAAGTGCGTTCGTTGTAGACGATGAAGCCGGTATCGATCGCATAGCGCTCTCCGTCCTGTTCGACATCGACCGTGCTGACGTGGCCACCGATTCGATCATCCGCCTCGAAGACCGTGACTTCGTGGTCCCGATGCAGGTGGTGTGCAGTCACGAGGCCCGATACGCCACTTCCGACGATGGCTATCTTCATCGGGTCACCTTCGGCTGCATGCGGGTGTGGGTGACCCACCATTGCTGGCCGTCGCGGTACCCGAACAGCTCCGCACAGGCCATGAAGAACAACCGCCAACGCTGGAACCACAGCTGCGCGTGTGGCCGTCCGTAGACTCCGGCCAGGATCTCCAGGATTGCCTCTCGCTGTGCATCCTGTTTCGCCAGCCAGGCCTCGGCGGTGCGCTGGTAGTGCGTCCCGTCGACGACCCACTGGCGATCGACTACCAGGTCACGCTGAAAATGAAGCAACCAGTCGTGCGACGGCATCATTCCACCCGAGAAGAAGTACCGGGCCATCCAATCGTCTTCGCCTTCGTCCTCGAACGCGTACGCGGTCGACCGATGCGAGAAATGGTGGACGAACAAGCTTCCCGCCGGTTCGAGCCAACCCGCGATCCGCGCGAGCAACAGTTCGTGATTGCGAACGTGTTCGAACATCTCGATCGACAGCACGCGGTCGAATCGGCGGTCGGGCTCGAACTGATTGACATCGCTCGTCACGACCTCGACGTTCTCGATCCCCCGCTGCCTGCAGCGCCCGAGGATGAACTCACGTTGCGGCTTCGAGTTCGAAACAGAGAGGATTCGGGAACCGGGGAAACGTTCCGCCAGGAACAGGGAAAGGGAGCCCCAACCGCACCCCAGGTCGAGAATGCTCATCCCGTCCTCGACCTGAGCCCGATCGCTCGAAAGGCTCAGCATTCGCTGCTCTGCTGCGTCGAGGTCGGTCGCATTGAAGCCGGTCGTATAAAGGTCGGTCGTGCCCTCGAAGAGCCCACAGCTGTATTTCAGATGGCTGCCCAGAACGTGTTCGAAAAACGACGCCGCCACTTCATAGTGCTGCTCGTTCGCCAGGTCGGGGACCAGAGCCAAGGGACCACCGCGAACGGAAGTCCGGAACCGATGGTTCGAATCTTCTACGTCGCTCGCCCGTACCGGGACGGTCTGCCCGAGACGCTTCCGGAGGAGCCTCCGGATGCCGGCCCTGATGGCGAGGTCCGGAACCCAGCCGGATTCCACGAGATCTATGGAGCTCAAGAGTTCGCCTCCTTGTTCAAATAAGATGTGGACATATGTAGACAATTTGTCGATGATGTCAACAAAAAATATGGACAGAATCCCACTGGGCGATAAAGTGCCTGCCATGGCTACTGAAGATCACCGGGACACCTACGCGGTCGGCCGGGTCGCCCGTCTGACCGGCATATCGCCGGACCTGCTGCGTGCCTGGGAGCGTCGCTACCAGGCCGTGGAACCGGTCCGCACCGAAGGCGGCACGCGGCGCTACCGACCGTCCGACATCGAGCGACTTCGCCTACTGAAAGCCGCCGTCGAGTCCGGCTACCGAATCGGCGACGTCGCCCGGCTCTCGACTCAGGAGATCAGCGAGCGGTTGGCAAAAGGAGAAAAGGAGCGCGACCCCGCTCCCCTCGAAGAGGTGCTGTCGTCGCTCGAACGCCTGGACGGCGTCGCCGCGGAGCAGCAGATCTCGGCGCAGATGTCGATGTTGGGCCCCGTCCGATTCGCCAGAGATTTCGCGATACCCCTGCTGCACGCAATCGGGGAGGCCTGGAGCGACGATCGCCTCTGTGTTGCGTCTGAGCACCTCGGCTCGGCAATGCTGAGGTCACTGCTCGGTTCGGCGCTGAGACCGACCGCGGCTCACCGCGGTGCACCCATCATTGTATTCGGGACACCCACCGGCGAACGGCACGAAATCGGGCTGCTCATAGCCGCCGTCACCGCGCTTGGCGCCGGTGCGAATCCACTCTACTTGGGGGCCGATCTACCCGCCCAGGAACTCGTAAACGCGGCCATGACCACCAAAGCGCGTGCCCTGGCGATCAGCGCGGTCGTCAGTAAACCCGGCGACCTGGCGAAGACGATTGCGAATCTCCGCAACGCCTTGCCGACAGCGATCGAACTCTGGGTCGGGGGGCCGCTTGCCCGCACCACTCCCATCGACGACGTATTCCCGATCGACTCACTGGCTCAGCTCGAGCAGCGCGTCGATCTGCTTAGAATCACCGATCAATAAATCTAGTAATTTTGTCAAGATATTATATTGACAAAATCACCTAGATATCCGAAGATGCCCTCCGCACTGAGGGCCCCCAATAGCGCTTGGGCCGCCCTCCCGATTGAGAGGCAGCCCCATGGCCCGATACATCGACGCAATCGATCTGCCCATCCCGGTAGATGAAGCTTTCGAATACCTCGCCGACTTCAGCCGGACATCCGAGTGGGATCCAAGCGTGAGTGACGCCCGGCGAATCACGCGAGGCCCGGTTCGGCTGGGCACCCGATTCCGGGTGACTGTCTCCATGTTGGGCTGGCGGGTACCGCTCGAATATCGAATCACTGAATTCGAGCGCCCCTCACGCCTCGTACTGAGCGGAGGCGACCGCTCCATCCGCTCGGTTGACGAGATCACCTTCGCATCGCGGCCCGGTGGCACGCGCATCACGTACGAAGCTCGCGTCGAGTTGACCGGAATCCGGCGACTCGCGAATCCACTCCTCGATCTGTTGCTTCAACGCATCGGGCGAATGGCGGTCCGCGGCCTGCGCGAGCGACTGGCGGATTCCGACGCCCACCGAACGAACGATGTAACCGAGACCAAGAAAATGGAATCCGATCTACCTACCGAGAATCGAACCAAGAGATCGCGCGACGTACACAAAGCCAACCAGTCGAAAGGATTCGCATGATGCATACACAAGTAGATCAACCTCGCGCCGAGGCGCGCACGACCCAGAGAGCCGAAGTGATCCCGGGTGTAGGTACGCCCAAAGCACTCTTCATGCTGGCAGCGGGACTGTCGTTCCTGCTGTCTGTCTATTTGTTCTTTTCGGGAAGCGCAGAGCAGGGAATCTTCGTCGGAATCTGGGTTCCCTCAATACTCTCAGCCGGCGCGCTGCTACTCGGGGGGAACGGTCATGAGTGAAGTCAGTCTTCTGGTGTTCGGCTGTGGCGTGAGCTTCATCGCGCTCGCAGGTTTCTATGTATATCTCCGCGAATCATTCTCGACGTTCGACTCCGGGGCGGAACCGGAGACGCGTCCGATTCAATCGGGCCCGAACACCCAGGTCGTCGAATCGAACGCACTGGATACAGCATGATGAATTCAGCGAAGCGCCTAACGATGTGGATCAATATCGTGGGAGGCAGCGCGGTCCTCCTGAGCTACGCGCACGGAATTTCCACGAACCCCACTCTTCGAGGCGAAGTCTGGGGCGGCGTGCCCGACACGCTGCGACCGCTCTACACGATCAATATGTTTCTTGCGGCTGCCGGCTACTTCGCCTTCAGCTACTTCGTGTTTTTCCGGCTCGAACCCGATCGAGCGCGAATTGGGAATCGGTTCGGATTCAGTGCGTTCAACCTGCTCTATGCGATGATCCTGATTCCCTCGGCGCTTTGGATGCCCTTCACGTTCGCGATGCTCGAAGCGCCTAGCCCTGCGCTATGGTGGGGGATCCGTCTCACCCTGGGCCTGGTGGGAATCGGCTCTCTCGGACTGCTCGCAGCGATACTCACCGTGAAATCACCGCGTGCCGACGGCGCGCGGTGGGTGGCCGTGATCGGAAGCGTGTTCTTCTGCATCCAAACGGCTGTCCTGGATGCATTGATCTGGCCGGCGTTCTTCCCGGTCTGAAGTCACATCGAGCGACAACCAGGGGTTTATCATGCAAGTATCGAGTCGTCTATCCGGCATCGCGCTTTCCGATTGGAAGGGCACACAACACGATCTCGGTGCCTACTGGCAGGAACGGTCGATCGTTCTCGTCTTCATCCGCCACTTCGGCTGACTGTTCTGTCGTGAGCAAGTCGCGCAGTTGCGCGACCAGATCGACGAAATCCGCGCTCGAGGGGCCGAACTCGTCATCGTCGGGAACGGTGCCCCGAACTTTGCCGCCGCCTTTCGCGAGGACTTCGAGCTCGACTGCCCGCTGTTGGTCGACCCCGAGTTGCGCGCCTACAGAGCCGCGGGCCTGCGACGCGGTCGCGTCGAGCTTCTTTCGCCAAGACTCCCGCTCAATGCGCTCCGAGCTCTCCGCTCGGGTTCGCGGCAGACCAGCGTGCAGGGCGATCCCTGGCAGCTCGGGGGCGTGTTCGTCATCCGGCCCGGCGGCGATCTGACATACCGCTATGTGAGTCGTGAGGCCGGAGATCATCCGCCGGTCGACGAGATCCTGGCATCGCTCGATGAAGTGGCGGAGCCGATCCAAGAAGTCGTCGAGACGCCCCGCACTCAGGCGTGGCTCGGGCGAACCTTGAGCCACATCGTCGATCCGTTCATCGTATCGTCGTTCGATCGCACCGGATTCCGGATCCACAGCCTGACATTCGAAGCGGGCGACCTGGACGAGGATCTGTCGGATAGACGATGCCTGGTCACCGGAGCCAATTCGGGAATCGGCTACGAAACGGCCCTGGCCTTGGCAGACCTGGGCGCCGAAGTCGTCCTGCTGTGTCGCAACCGCGAGCGCGGTGAGAAGGCCGTCCAACAGATTCGGGAACAAACGGGAAACCAGCGTGTCTCTGTCGAACTCGTAGACCTGTCCGACCTGGCTTCGATCCGAGATTTCGCGGCGAGGTTCGCTTCGGAGCCCATCGATGTGCTCGTCCACAACGCTGGTGTGCTTCCCGACGAGCGCGTCGAAACGAACGACGGTTTCGAGCAGACCTTCGCCGCACACGTCGTCGGGCCATTCCTGCTCACGAGTCTGCTGGCAGGCAGACTCGTGAAATCCACTGACGGTCGCGTGATCTGGGTCTCTTCGGGCGGCATGTACACACGCCGACTCAACCTCGATGATCCCAACTGGACCGAGCGCGACTTCGATGGCGTCATCGCCTACGCGGAGACCAAGCGGGCCCAGGTGGTATTGGCCGAACTGTGGGCGGAAAAGCTGCGCGGCAGCTCCGTCGTCGTGAACGCGATGCATCCAGGCTGGGCCGACACGCCGGCGGTAAAGAGTTCGCTTCCCCGCTTCCATCGGGTGACGCAGAACTTCTTGCGGACTCCCGCAGAAGGCGCCGACACGATCGTCTGGTTGGCTGCATGCCGTCGCGCCAGCCAGTGGACGGGCCGATTCTTCTTCGATCGTGCCGAGCGCCGAACTCACCTGCTGCCGTTCACCCGGGAGTCGGACGAAGACCGCCTGGCGCTGTGGGAACTTTGCGAGAAATTGAGCGAGGATTTTTCGAATGAGTCGTAGCCGAACCACCGGACGCACAAGCCGGGTCGTAGCCACCGCCCTGATTGGCATCGCTTGTCTCGGAGCCTATTCGGACGATATCTCGCGCGGTGATACCGCGTGGGCCCGCCGAGCTGAAGGCGAACTGGGCGGAAGTCCGGTGGCCGGCCCCATCCTGGATTCCGTTCGCTCCTATGAGCGCGCGCTCAGCGCTCAGCCCGCAAGCTTGGAAGCGCATTGGAAATTGCTTCGCGCTCTGTACTTCGCAGGCTACTTCGCGACACAGGAAAAGCAGCAGAGACTCGAACTGTTCGACCGCGGCCGGGAGGTCTCTGAAAACGGGATTCTACTCCTCGCCGATCAGTTGGCCGGGGGACGGCGACTCGAGGAGGTGCCTCCGGACACACTGCGGAGCCGACTCGAACCCACCGACATCTCGCGCAGCGACGTGGCTCGGCTCTACTTCTGGGCGGCGATCAACTGGGGAGCCTGGAGTCGAGATGTCGGATTACTCAGTGCCGTGTACCAAGGGGTCGCCAATCGACTCCACCAGTACACGCTGATCACGATCGCGCTCGAGCCCGACTATTTCGAAGGGGGTGCGTTCCGGCTGTTGGGCCGCCTCCACGCGGAGTTGCCGCGTGTGCCCTTCGTGTCGGGCTGGGTCGACCGGGAGCAATCGATTCCATTGGTGGAACGAGCGTATGCGATGGCGCCTGAGGAACCCGGCAATCGGCTGCTGCTGGGTCTGACGCTACTCGACCTGGCTCCGGAACGACGCACCGAAGGACTCGAGCTGCTGAACACGGTCGAAGGATTGACGCCACGCCCTTCGATGCGCATCGAAGATCTCGCCGTCCGGCAAGAGGCCCGCAAGCGGCTGGCCGCGGCGGACATCCGAGCGACCCTTTGAGACCGCCCACCCGATGACCCGCGCAATTCACTGGTTCCGCAACGATCTTCGTTTGAAGGACAACACGGCCCTCGCAGCACTCCCCTCGCACGCTGAAGGTTGGCTTCCTGTGTTCGTGCTCGACCCGCGGATCATGGGTGGACCGCTCGCGGGAAGACCGCGCACGCTCTTCCTCCTCGATTGCCTCCGGCGCCTGAGTCGCGACCTGGAGAAGCGGGGGGTGCCGCTATTGCTGCGCGAGGGTCTCCCCGAGGTCGAACTTCCGAAGCTGATGCACGAAACCGGCGCGACGCTTCTGTCGTTCAATGAGGACGCCACTCCGTTCGCACGCCGCCGCGACGCATCGGTGCGACGAGCGGTCGAGCGCGGCGGCGGAATGGTGGTCCAACGGTTGGACCACGTCGTGTACAGATCGAGCGAAATTCGAACGGCCAACGGTGGCGCCTACGCTGTCTACTCGCCCTACCGAAAAACGTGGTGGAAGCGATGGCACCAGGACCCGCGATTGCCGGTCCGGATCGGCCGGCTGTTGCCACCCATTCCCGGCTTTTCGGCAGATCGCATTCCCGACCCGCGTGAGTACGGCATCGAAACCGAAGCGGCCGGAATGCCGACCGGTGGATCCGATGCGGCCGAGCGCCGGCTCGAGCGCTTCCTGGAAACCGCAGCCGCCAGGTATCACAAGGATCGCGACCGACCGGATATCGATGGAACCTCGAGGCTCTCGCCCTACCTCCGCTTCGGCGCGATCTCGGTGCGCCAGTGTTTCGAGCGGGCGGAGCAGGCGGTCGCCGCAGAACCTGCGCGGAAACGAGGCGTCGCAAAATGGCTCGACGAGCTGGTTTGGCGTGAATTCTACTCGTCCATCTTGGAAGAGCACCCACGGGTGCTAACCGAAAACTACCAGCAGAAATACGACGCGTTGGTCTGGAATGAAGATGCCGCCACATTCGACGCCTGGTGCGAGGGGCGCACGGGATACCCGATCGTCGACGCCGGCATGCGCCAGC
>JAJDAM010000454.1 GCA_029261905.1 Deltaproteobacteria bacterium | reverse complement strand
AGGAAATTCGGGTCACGACCAACACCAGCGGTTGGGGCGGGTACGCGGTCGATGTCGATGTAGCCGAGAGCGACGGCGTGGTGCGCGTGTCCGGACGGGTGAATGGCGCGCTGCATTGGATGTTCGGTGGTCCTACGGTGGATTTCCGCGTCGTCGTACCCAATGACTTCACGGTCGACGCCCGCATCGACGGCGGCGACCTGCTCGTCGAAGACCTGGTTGGCGCAGTCTCCGCCAACGTCGAGGGAACGCAGCTTACGCTTCGCCGATCCGAAGGAGACGCAAAGCTGAATTCGGAGGGCGGCGCGATCCGGGTCGAAGATCTCGACGGTTCCCTGCGAATCGAGAGCGATGGAGGAGACGTCCTCGTCACGGGTGTTCACGGTCGGATTGATCTCGATTCGGGCAATGGTCGATCGAAGATCGCTTCGGTCACGGGGCGGGTAGCAGTCGCGACCGATCATGGAGCGATCGAGTTGACGCGCATCCGCGGCGACATCCAGCTGCGCAGCACGCGAGGACGCATCGGAATCGACGACGTCGAGGGAGAGGTATACGCCGAGACGGATCGTGGCCGTATCGAAGTCTCCGGGCTCGATGGTCCAATCCAAGCCAGGAGCGAACGGGGCGGGATCGATATTCAATTCGTCAGTCCGCCAGCCGGCTCGATCGAAACTTCGCGCGGCTCGATCCGCATCGAAGCGCCCGGGCTATACGGCTTCGACCTCGATGCCGACACCGATCGGGGGGAGATCGAACTCGACCGACATTTCGCTTTCGAAACGCCGGCCGCCGATACCCAAGTCGCAGCCAGGCCGTTCCCAAAAGAACAGATCCAGGAACTCGAACGGCTCGGTCAGGAGGTCGCTGCCGAAGTCCAGACGCGCGCCGCAGCCCAATGGAAAGAAGTGCAGCGCGATTGGGAGAATTGGCGCGAGAGCGGGGATCTCGCGTGGGACCCCGACCCGAGCGTCGAACGCTGGACACAGCCGTGGCCGTGGGACCACCACGACTGGGACTGGCACGAGCGCGATCTCGGACAGCCCTATCGCGAATGGGCGCGCGATGTCGCGGACAAACACGCCGAGCATTTCTCCCGCGTACGGAAGAAGCGGGGCAATCAGATGCGGGGCCAGGTCAATGGGGGCGGCGCGCTGTTGCGACTGCGAACCGAACGCGGCTCGATCCGAATCGATCAGTAGAGGCAGACTCCGTTCGCGGGATCGCGGACGCCCAAAAGAATCGAGGGACACAGAGAGCTACACGCTCGCTGTGTCCCTCGAGGGTACGAACCGAAAGTACCACCGACGGTCAGAACCTCAGTCGGTCATCGCAGCGACGGCTTCCTGGACCTTCACCGCTTCGGCGCTCGGCGGGCCGCCGGCCTGCATCGACATCAGCTTCGCCATATCGCCTTCGACCTGAATCTGACCACTCATGAACGCCTGCATCGATGCGTTCTGGTCATTGTCGATGAACATCTTCTTCGCGATGTCGTACGGCACAGTCAGCTTGGTCGGCGCAACATCCGCCAAGCCCTTCGCGAACCGACCCGCCTCCATGCGCGCTTCGATGTCACCGTCCGGGCCGTCTTTGACGACGAGGTTGATGACGAGGTCCTTGATGGCATCGGGTACTTCGGGGTTGACCGATGCGCGAATGCTCTCGGCTTCCTCGAACCAGCTGTCGGAGAGAAAAGTGTGACCCATTGCAATGACTCCTTTTCATGGCCCTATCTCGTGGCCCTATCGGGGGTTTCAAGTCTGGTTGGGTGTTTCTCGTTGGATGACTCTTTGAGTGATTCGAACATTATTGGGGCGCGCAAACAGCCGGAGTGCGACGATCAACACGCGGCCGACGGGTGCACGGGAACCACCTCGTAGCCTGATCGTTCCGCAAAATTGGATCGAAGTCCAGTAATGGAATACGATCCCGTCATGAATCGCGGTCCATGCGACCGCGCCGCGCTACCACCCCACTCCACTCGCCCTCGCCCTCGCCAACTCGACGAGACATCGCGAGACATCGAAAGGGACCCCCAATGCCCAAGATCATCGGGAACATCACCGGCGACGACGACTACACCCACCCCCTCGGACCGGAAGCGAACTTCAACGAATCGGTCTACTTCAACTACTTCGACCGCAGCGCCAACCGCGGTGGATTCATTCGGATCGGCAACCGGGCCAATGAGGGCTACGCGGAGATGACGGTCATCGTCTTCAATCCCGACGGATCGGCGATGTTCAACTACAAGAAGCCCGAAATTTCCAACAACGACGGTTGGGATGCCGGTGGCATCAAGGTGGACGTGCTGGTTCCGGGAGAAAAGCTTCGAACCCGCTATGACGGCTCCGCGGTCTTCCTGCAGGATCCCCGAGCGATGGCCGATCCCGGCCGGGCCTTCAAGGACAATCCATTCAAGAAGCTCCGGGTCGATCTCGAACACCAGGGTGTGGGTCCGCTGTACGGACATGTCGGAAAGGCGGGCGATGGCAATGACTTCGCGCGCGCACACACCGAGCAGCACATGAAAGTCACCGGGACCCTCCAGATCGAAGGTGAGCCCGAAATCGCGATTGACGGGCACGGGCTGCGCGACCATTCATGGGGCCCGCGTTTCTGGCAATCGACGCCCTCGTACCGCTGGATCACGGGCAACTTCGGTGACGATCTCGGCATGGTCATTTCGCGAGTCGGCGACCGGGTTGGCGGTGTATTTCATCGAGGCGACGAGTTGCTTCGCATCACCGAACTCGACCTCGAAACCGACTACGAGCCGGGAACGAAGTTCCACACCGGACTGCGCGCGAACCTGAAGCTTCACGACGGAACGGCGCACAGCCTGACCGGAACCGTGAAGGGATTCATCCCGCTGCGCAACCGCCGCTCGGGTTCGAACACGACGATCGGCGAGGGAATGACCGAGTACGTACTCGACGGAGACCGTGTCGGATACGGGCTCAGCGAGTATCTGGATCAACCCGAAGAGTCTGACGCCTGAACTCGCGTCCGACTCTGAATGCACTCTGGGTGTAGTAGGTCTCGGCTTCGCTGTCGTATGCCTCGTCGCGACCGTACACGCACGTACGTCGGGCGGCACAACTCGACTGGCAGCTCGGGGTGTCGACCTTGCAGCTGAAACAGGCCTCGATGTCGAAGCCCCCGGCCCCCACTGCGCGGTCACTGGGGCACGCAGTCGCGCACGGTGCCGGACATCCGCGGCACGGATTCCAAGCCAGCGGCGGTGTCGGCGCGAGCGGACGTTCGGTCAGCAGCAACCCTCGGATCGAAAACCAGGGCCCGAACCGGGGGTGCAGCAGGATTCCGAGCCGGCTCGGCACGCCCATCCCGCTGGCTGCACCCAGCGAGACGAAGTCGGCATGACGGCCCCCGTCTTTCGACTGCGCCCCCGACTGCGCCCGCGATCGCGCCCCAGCTTCATTCCCGGATCCGCGCTGGTCGGTATACAGGAAGCCTCGGGATTCGAAGCCCGCCTCTCGCCACTGCGCGCACTGAAACTCGAGCCACCTTCGCGCGAAACGATCGACCGGATCGATTCCTGCCTCCCACTCGGGCGAAGATCGAACCGCGCGAAAGAAATCGACACCGCCGCACCCCAGCAACATTGCCGATCTGGCGCTCGGGAGCGCTTCTGCACAGTGCCAGCCGGAGCCCACCAGACCGTCGTAGTGCTCGGCTGCCAGAACGCCAACCAGGTTGAACCCATGGGCCACGAGCGCCGGGTCGAGGCCGTGGTTTTCGGCGTTTTTGCTGTCGTCGGGATTCGTCGTCACGATGCGCCTCCTGACGTCGCGCGCATGGTACCCCCGTCAGCCTTCACGCGCCGCACAGGCCGTCCCTGTTCGGTGTCGCGTGGCCCCGGCATGCAAGACGGCTGACGTGGATTCGAAACAACAGACGAACGACGCGGCCGGCGAAGTCATCGAGCGGCTCCCGCTGAAAGAGAAGATCGGATACGGCCTCGGCGACTACGGGATCAATTTTCACTTCGCGATGACGACCAATTTCCTGCTCTTCTTCTACACAGAGGTCTTCGGCCTGTTGCCGGCCGTCGCGGGATCGGTCTTGTTGGTCGCACGCATCTCGGACGCCCTGACGGACCCGTTCATGGGACTGATTGCGGATCGAACCCACAGTCGTTGGGGAAAACTGCGACCCTATCTGCTGTTTGGCGCGATTCCGCTCGGCTTTGCGTCCGTGTTGCTCTTCTCGGTCCCAACCCTCGGCCCGGGTGCGAAGATCGCGTACGCGTACGCGACCTACATCTTCTATGGAGTCGCGTTCACGATCGTCACCATCCCGTACTCGGCTCTCACCGCGACCATCACCTCCGACGCACAACAGCGCACCGAGCTCTCTTCGTATCGAATCGGCTTCGCCACACTCGGTGGCGGAGGCGTCGCGGTTTTCACTCCCGGCCTGGTCGGGCTGTTCGAAGACCCCGCCACCGGCTTTCGAACGCTGATGACGATCTACTCGGTGCTGGCGACCGGCATGTTGTGGTACTGCTTCGCGCGCGTCCGAGAACGGGTCAAGCCGGTTCGCCAGCAGATGGCGCGCCCGAAAGACATCTGGACCATCTACCGATCGAGCGGTCCGTTGTGGATCCTGATGATCGTGTTCGTGTTGGGTTCGGTTTCGTTCACGCTCCAAACGGGTGTGAAGCTCTACTACTTCAAATACAACGTGGGCCGCGAAGATCTGTGGGGCGTCTATCTGCTTTCGCAAGCGATCCCGGCGTTTGCCGGCATCGCCATCGCTCCGAAGATCGGCGAGAAATTCGGAAAGGCCCGAGGGATGGTCGTCTGCAGCCTGCTGACGTTCGCTTCGGGAATTGCGATCTACCTGACGCCCTACGACCAGATCGCCGCGATTTTCCTGTGGTCCATGCTGGGTTCGTTCGGTGGATCACCGATCGGCGTGCTCACCTGGTCGATCATCCCCGACACCGTCGAGTACGCCGAGTGGAAGACCGGAATTCGGGGGGAGGGAACCATCTACGCAGTGACGGGGTTCTTCCAGAAATTCGCGGGGGCATTGGGGGGCGCACTGTCCGGTTTCATCCTGAGCGCGACGGGCTACGTCGCGGGTACGACGCAGACCTCCTTGGCGCTGCACGGGATCCTCGCCACCATCACGATCGTACCGATGGCGTTCGGTGCCGTGTCGGTAGCCGCGCTGATGTTCTACAAGCTCGACGCCGACCAACACGCGCAGATCGTTCGCGAACTCGAAGCGCGACGACTCGCAGGCCAGGCCAGTGGGGCAACCACGGAGACCTGACCGGCCCGGTCTTCTACGGGTGCGCCAGCTTCAGTCGCCAGCCCGCACATCCGGGGCGTCGGAAGCTTCGATCACGGCCTCTTCGGGTCCTTGCGCGACGATGTAGTCGCGCAGGAAGAAGAACTGTACCAGCATGAATACCAACATCAGAGCGACATCGCCAAAGGTCTTGAAGTTGACCCAGATCGCTTCGCTGAAATTCGCGGCAACCAGCACGTTCGCTCCGGCCTGCACGACGAAGAACAAGACCCAATAGAGATTCAATCGGATCCAAAGTGGGTCGGGAAGCTCGAACGCCTTGCCGAGCAGTTTTTTCACCATCAATTCCATGCCGAAGAAATGGCTGCTGAGAAAAGCCAGCGCCATCAGTCCGTAGATGATCGTGGGCTTGGCCTTGATGAACTCCGGATCGCGCAGCGCCAAGGTTGCGCCGCCGAAAACGATCGCCAACGCGAGCGTCAGCAGATGAGTCTTGTCGTACTTCCCCGCCGTGAGTCGGTACCCGAACGTCTGTAACACGCAGGCGACGATCACCGCGGCGGTAGCTGTGTAGATATCGCCGAACGCGTAGAAAGCGAAGAATACGACGGCGGGCAGCAGGTCGATGGCAATTTTCATCTCAACACATTCCAGGCTCAGTCGTTCAGCGAGCGCAAAGCAAATCGTGACCTGGGAGCATACCACGGGTCCGAACGGCCCCACCGATCCACGCAGAACCGCATGCTTGGGCGAACGTCTGCGTGAGAGTGTCTCTTCGTGCCCCTCATTTGCCGCCCACTTCGATCACGCTACGAGCGGCTCGGCCCGAGAATCTGAATCTTCGCGCCTTCGAGTTCGCGCATCACTGGAGACAGGATCCACTCGAGCCGTGAAATGATGCGATGGAACAGTCGCACCGCGTCCGCCTCTCGTCGTGGGTCGTCCAGTTGGCTCCAGGACTTGATCCATGCTTCGAGCCGCCGTTCGGCCGCCTGCCAATCGTCGGGTCTCGTCCCGAGCAGTGCTTCGACGTCATCGAGGTTCTGCTGCTCGAGCGCGGGTCCGAAGCGGTCGGCGCGAAGCAGGTACTCGGCTACCCGTCCGGCCGCGTCGCGCTGGTATCCCGCGAACGGGTCTTCCAGCTTGCTCGGCCCCAACATCGCCGCCAGTGCATCGTGGCCGGGCGAATGTCGGGTCTGTGCCGGCGGCGGAGCCTCGATCGGTTCGAGTTCCACTCCGAGGCGCGCGGCCAGGATCTCGAGCGGACCACGCAACCACACGCAATACCATCCCAGATACTGGACCCAATCAACACCTGGCGGCGGCGTGGCCACCAGGTGAGCCACAGCGAGTGGTGTGATGGTGCAAAATCGAACCGTGTGGAAATCAATTGCGTCGTAGTCGAGCCGCTCGCCCGACAAGCGCTCGTAGGTCTCGAAGGCTCCTGCGAGGTCCCCCATCGGCTCGCTCAGGTCTCGACTCAGCATCCCGGCGAGGTCTGCCAGCGGATCGCCGAGGGTCGCGAGCTCGAGATCGATGACGGCCGTCACCGCTCCGTGTTCAAACAGGAACTGTCCAGAATCGCTGCACACCAGGCACGCCTTCGAGCGATCGGATGGGACGTTTCGTTTGATCCAGTTCACCAGGAACTCGATGACGGGCTCTGGCCGCACCTTGCGCCGGCGATAGGCGCGCTCCCAACCCTCGAAGTCCGACAGCCCCAGCGCGCGAGAGTTCGCCGGCGGATCGATGCCGAGCGTGCCGAGTTCGGACAGCTCGATCCCGTGGATGCGAGCCAGGATGCCCATGTAGTCGTCCAACACGGCTTCGCGCTCGGCGTCGTCGGTCGCGGTCGACAGATTCACACGTCCTGGCGACACGTCCATCACGATGCCGCGCGGTTCCGGGCAGAATCCGTACACGTGCGGCACCGGGATCCCGTGCCGCTCGAGCAGCTGCAGGACACGCATCTCGTGTTCGAGTGAGTAGACGCCGTGTGCAGACTCGCCGCGCTCGCCACGAAAATAGATCGCGAGTGGCTCGTCGCTGCGATCGCGTTCGAGATCGATGAACCAGGCGGGACGCCAACGCGGCTGGCGTTCTGCGCGCACCACCTTTCCGTCCAACTCGGACTCGATCCACGCGAAAGCGCGCTGCCATTGCTCAGAAACCTTGGGAGGTTCGCTCACGAATGCTCCGGCGGATGGGCCCCGCGTGAGAATCTCAGTTCAGCGATCGGTCGCTCTTGCCATAGTGACCGCTGTAGGACCGCACTCCTGCGGCCATGATCTCGTGTCGATGCTGCAACTCGGGAACCTCCGAATAGCGATCGGCCCTCAGGTCATCGAGGTCGTAGCGCTCGCGACCGTCGAGAATCAGGTCGGCCATGATCGCGCCGACCACCGGGCTGCGAACGATTCCATGACCACAGAAACCCGCGCAGTGGTACAGGTTCGCAATGCCCGGAATCTCACCACAAAGTGGGCTCCCGTTCGGCGTGAACGTCATGATTCCATGCGTGACCTGAAACGCGATGTTCTCTCGCAGGAAAGGAAATCGGTGGCGGGCTGCTTCCTGCAGGTGGGCGACCGTCAAGTCGTCCCGCGCGACGCTCATCGCGCTCATGTCGAACGATTCGCCGAGCCCGTTCATGTCGTAGACACTGGGCTCTGCTTCGTAGATGCCGACCAGCAGGCCGCCCGCGTCGGGGCGGCTGTAGATTCGGTGGTCGTAGTCGCGGATTGCCGGCGTCATCCGGCCCACATCGAAGCGCGGGTCGGGTGTCGTCGTGAGATAGGAGTGGCCGATCGCGACGGTCTGCAGCACTGCGCCAGACGCTTCCGCCATCCCCCACGACCAGGGACCCGTAGCGTTTACGACGATGGCTGCGGAGACCCGCCCGCCATCCGTATCGACGCCGATGACGCGCCCGCTCTCGATCGCGATCCGGCGTACCGGAGTGTGGGTTCGAAATTCGACGCCGTTTCTCCTGGCCAGCTTGACGAACGCGGCATGCAGTTCGGCCGGCATCAGATGGCCATCGGTCGGGCAATGGCTCGCCGCCGTGACGTCACCGCTTTCCATGTACGGTGCGAGCGAACGCAACTCCGCGGTGTCGACCAGGCGGATATCGAGGCCCAGCTTCTCTCCGAACGCGACACTCTCCCGCGTTTCCTGCTCCCGCTCGGGTGTGGTCGCAATCCGCAGACTACCGGTCTCGACGAACAGCCCGACGCCGAGTTCCCGCTCGATCGAGCGGACGATTTCGAGGCTCTCCATCAGCATCGCGGTCGCCGCTTCCGTACTGCGGAGTTGCCCCAACAACCCAGCCGCACGGCTCGTCGACCCCGAAGCGAGCATGGCTCGTTCGAGGACCACGACCCGCTGCCCGCGTAAAGACAACTGATAGGCGATCGATGCGCCCGCGATTCCCCCACCGACCACGATTACGTCCGGCATCGCCATCATGCGTTCCTCTTCTTGTCGCAGCGGTCGAGTGGAGTGCTCGAAAGCGCCGGCTGCACCCGCACCGACGCCGCATGGCTCAGTTCGCACATCGAGCGTACGCTCCCCCTGTGGCTTCCGCCAAGATGGAACAGATTGCGCGACTGGGTTGCTGGAAGGGAGCAATCCAGACGACTCCTTTGAGCGGCGGCCTCACGAACGAGAACTTCGTCGTCGACGACGACGGAGAGAAGTTCTTCGTCCGACTGGGCCGAGACATCCCGATCCACGGCTTGTTGCGATTCAACGAACTGGCAGCCAGCCGGGCGGCTGCCGCGGCCGGCTTGTCGCCCGAAGTCATCCACGCGGAAGAAGGTGCGCTGGTGTTGCGCTTCATCGACGGACAGACGTTGACCGCGCAGGACGTTCGAAGACCCGAAAATTTCGAGCGGATCGTCGAGCTGATCGCCCGCTGCCATTCGGAGATCCCCGCGCATTTCCGCGGTCCCGCTCTCGTGTTCTGGGTATTCCAGATCCTGCGCGACTACACCGCCACACTGCGCGAGGGCAATAGTCCGCGCGGCCCGCTGCTGCCCCGCCTGAGCACGATCGCGATGGCTCTCGAGCGAGCCGTCGGCCCGATCGATCTCGTCTTCGGTCACAACGATCTGTTGGCAGCGAATTGGATCGACGACGGCGCCCGTCTCTGGTTGATCGATTGGGACTACGCGGGCTTCAACAGCCCGCTGTTCGATCTCGCCAATCTCGCGTCCAACAACGACTTCCCATTCGATCTGGAGCGTGCGCTGTTGACATCGTACTTCGGTCGAGTCCCCGACAAAGCGCTTGCGAAGTCCTACTCCGCGATGAAGTGCGCATCACTACTGCGCGAATCGATGTGGAGCATGGTCAGTGAGCTGCACTCCAGCATCGACTTCGATTTCGCGTCTTACACGGAGGAGAATCTGGCTCGATTCGAAGCAAACTGGGAAGCCCACCTGCTCGAGTTTTCGGGGTAGACCCTCGGAATCCGGCCGGCAGCAGAACACCTGACGACACCCGGGGACGCTGGACGGCGCTAGGCTGCCTGGTCGACCCGTTCCAGAATTTCCAACATCTCGCTGCGGCCCGGCCCTTGGAAGACCGGCGGTCGCTGTTCGCGCTTCTGGTAGGACGCCATGACGCGTTGCATGACTTCCGGATTCGACATCAGATCGTTCGGCTTTTCGAGCAGGTTCATCGTGCGCATGAAAATGCGCATCAACGTGATGTCCTCTTGCAGCGCGGGTAGCAGCCCCTCGCGAAGTACCGATCGCATGAAGGCCTTCGGATTGTTGGTGCCGTCCTCACGCACGACCTGGTAGGGGTTTTCGCCCCTGCGTTGTGCCTCGGCCACATCGACCGCATCGCGGTCCTGCTGGAGTTGCACCGCGTACCACGGAACCACGTCGCGCTCGATGCGGGCGTCGAGATCCAAGGCCAGCGCCCTCAGGTCGCTCGGGTGTTCGCGAATCGATTCGGCCAGTGCGAATGCGCCCACCCAACCCAGGCTGCAACCTCGACCGGAGATCGGGTTGCTGTGAATCAGCGCATCCCCAATCGCGCACACGCCGAGCGCTAGCGGTTCGCCCTCCTCGACCAGGAAGCGTCGCGTGTTGGTCAGGTTGGCCATTCCGTTGACACCCGAGATCGGTTCCGAAACCGTCGCGTTCGTCCAGGAAGCCGCCGCGGGAATCGCCGCCGCTACCGCGTCGAAGCCGGGTTCATGGAGAATCTTGCGCATCACGTCATCGTGCGGATCCGCGGCGAGCGTGAGACTGAAGATCCGCGAATCGCCGGGGAACAAACCCACCTTCAGGTATCCGAGATCCGCTCCCACGATGCCGCCATCGAGCTCGGGAGGTTGGGTGCCATCGTTCAGACGATAGAAACGCGAGGTATAGAAGATCCCGCAGGGTTCGGAATCCTGATGAACCTCCTGGGTCCCGATCTCCGGCAGCCACCTGCGCAAGCGCGAACGCCGGCCGCTGGCATCGACAATCAAGTCGCCCGTCACCTCGTACGCGGAGCCGTCCAGGTCTTCGACTTTCACTCCGGTCACGCGCGGAAGGCCGGTGCCCGGGTCGCGAACGCTCGACAATCCGGTCACGGTGATGCCGTCGCGAAAGTCCACCAGCCCCGTGTCGAGGATGTGACGGCGCAGTACCCATTCGAACGTGCTGCGGCGACAGGCCAACAGCACGATGTCCTCATCGCCCTCCTCGAGTTCGATTTCGCCGAAAATCTGGCGCGCCCGATCGATGAATCCCAGCTCCTCGGCGCCACATGCCAGGATTTTATCGAGCAGTCCCGGCGCCCGATCCCGGATGAGCAGATACAAGCGCGCCAGTAGTGCGTGAGAGTGCTTGGTCTGCGGCGAACCGTGGCGGTCCCACTCGAACGCTTCCAGGTGGGTATCCGGCATCGGTGCAGAGTCCGCTTCCAGGATGGTTACGCGATGTCCATCCGAAGTCAGCGCCAGGCCCGCACCCAATCCGGTGATCGAGCCGCCGATGACGACGATGTGTTTCTTTGACGAATCTGAGGAATGGGTCGGAGTCACGGTTTCGGAACACCCTCTGTGTCGGTCGGAACGAGTCCGGTAAAGAGAAGAGCAAAAAACTGTGCCCGAATGGCATCGGGCGAAACTTCGATCTCATCGGGTCGAAACACCCAACCACTGAGGATCGCGCCCGCTGTCGACAACAAGGCCGCGGCAGCGAGCCGCGGATCGATCTCGGTGCGAAACTCGCCTTCCTTCTGCCCGCGTTCGACGATCCTGGCAATCAGATCGGGAAACGCCCAGCCGTTCTGCTTGCCGAACGCGAGTGTCTCGGAGCTCGACGAAAACTCGCGAAGCATCGCCAGCATCACATCGCGTTGATCGGCAAGGCCGGCGGCAATACGATCGACCAGCGCTTCGAGTTCCGCGCGTGCATTGATCGCGTGATCGGGCAGGCTCGCCGAAAACTCGTCCGCGACCATCTGGCTGAATTCGAAGAGCAACGCAGACTTGGTGGGGAAGTGCAGGAAGAACGTGCCACGGCCGACGTCGGCGCGGTCGCAGATGGAAGAGATCGTGACGCCGTCGAAGCCATCGTCGGCGAACAACTCCATCGCGGCTTCGTAGATCTGGCGTCGGGTGCGTGCCTTCTTCCGCGCGCGGCGCGACGGTTGGCTCGGATTCGTCGGTTCGGTCATTTCGGCATTCGCTACTTTCGGTCCCTTCATTTGCTTCGACTTCTGGCTTGGCTTCTGGTTCGATTCCGTTTCAATTCTGTCCCGGAGTTCATTTCAGGATTCTATTCCATAACTGGACTTGGGTCTACCAATGAGGGATGATCGCCGCTTCGCGCGCATTTCGAACAGGATCCAACGGGAGGCTCGATGGCCGAGATTCAACACCGAACCATTCAGACCAACGGCATCCAGATGCACATCGCCGAAGCCGGCGAAGGCCCTTTGATTTTGCTGTGCCATGGATTCCCCGAGTCCTGGTACTCCTGGCGACACCAGCTCACCGCACTGGCCGACGCCGGGTATCACGTGGTTGCGTCCGATCAGCGCGGGTACGGGCAAACCGATGCGCCCGAAGCGATCGACGCCTACACGATCATGCATCTCGTCGGTGACCAGGTCGGGCTGCTCGATGCGCTCGGCGAAGAGACCGCGGTGATCGTCGGCCACGACTGGGGATCGATCGTGGCGTGGGATGCTGCGCTGATCCGTCCGGACCGCTTCCCGGCCGTCGTCGGGATGAGCGTGCCTTTCCTGCCTCGCACCGCCATCAACCCGCTCGACATGATGAAGGCGATGGCCGGAGATCGGTTCATGTACGTGTTGTACTTCCAGGAGCCCGGCAAAGCCGAAGCGGAACTGGATCCGCGCGTGGAAGAAATGATGCGCGGAATGCTCTACAGCGCATCCGGTTCCCTCCCCGACGACCACGAATGGAACCTCGACCTGCCCAAGACCGCCGGCTTCCTGGATGCCATGGTCCAACCCGAGAAGCTGCCCGAATGGCTCACAGAAGCTGACCTCGCCTACTACATCGGCGAGTTCAAGCGCACGGGCTTTCGCGGCGGTCTGAACTGGTATCGCAATTTCGAACGCAACTGGGAGCTGTTGGCTCCCTGGGCGAACGCGAAGGTCACCGTGCCCGCGATGTTTGTCGGTGGCCTGAAGGACGGCGTCGTCACC
>JAJDAM010000453.1 GCA_029261905.1 Deltaproteobacteria bacterium | reverse complement strand
GCGTCCCTTCGAACGCCATGAGTTTGGCATTCACCGAGCTCGTGGCGAGTAGCGACAGGAGCACCAGGGCTCCGGTTGATGCGCGCAACCACCGGGTCGACAGCTTTCGAGCCTCCTTTGGGACTGGATCTGATCGAATTTTCACATGGGCTCGTGGTCGGGGTGGTGAGATCAAGACACTCGATCAAGACACTCGATCCGGACAAAGAGCAAGACGCGTGCCGATTCGCAAGCCGTGTCCGGCGACGAGAGAACTCGCCAGCGGTGCGATTCGCCAGAACAGGCGAACCGTTCGCCGATTGAGACGATCTCCAGACCGATGATCGATCTGGGTGTTCCGGTGTAGGCTCGTTGAATGTTCAGCTGCCGGTGCAGACGCGACGCCCGCAGATCAGTGGCGAGCGAGAGCCCTCGTAAACACCTGTCGCGCGTATGCCGGTTCGCTCCGCGTGATCACGACGTCGTCGCAACCGTCGAACCCCGCGAATTCAACGATGGCGTTCGAGATCGAATCAGCCAACTTCTCGACGGTTTTTCGAGCCGCAAAGTCGGGCTCGAGAAATAGAGCCTTCACTTCGAACCGGTTCGCATCGCGATGAGACTTGCAATCCATGCGTCCGATCAGCCGGTCCGAGTAGAGGATCGGTAGACAGAAGTAGCCGAAGCGACGCTGGGCTTCAGGGACGAAACACTCGATCCGGTAGTCGAAGTCGAAGAGCTTCATCACGCGTTCTCGCTGGCTGAGCGCGTTGTCGAACGGCGACAAGATCCGCGTGTCCCGGGGTGCGCGCGGTGTCGGAGCATCGAATGTCTCCGGCTTACACCACCAGCTCCCTCGCGGGTCCGAAAATTCTCGGAGAGCGCCGGCTGCGGAACGTCGCCGAAGTTCAGCCTTCACGGCACCGTGCAGCGCGGCTCCGCGGCCTTCGTGGGCGAAGGATTTCTGGTTGGCGAAACCGTGGGCACGAAGCGTGTTGTCGACCAGATGACTGGCAAGTTCTTCGACCGTCGGTTCCGTCACGTCGAGCGAAGACGGCAGCACCCGCTCGGTCAAATCGTATGACTTCTGGAACCCGTCACGTGAACTGATCATCAGATCGCCCTGGTAACACAGGCTCTCGAGCGCTCGTTTGGCCGGTTTCCAATCCCACCAGCCTGTTCGCGAAGGCCCCCGATCCTCGAAGTCGCGCGACTTGAGTGGCCCTTCTGCCCGGACTCGCGTCAATACCCGATCCATCATCGACTTTTCGTCTCGGGTCCGCGGCCTGGACCGGTGCGCATTCATTCGCGGGAGAGCAAAGCGAAAGTCTTCGATCGGCCGAAATGCCGCTACCGGAAACCGGTACTCGAATATCTCCCGATCGTGCAACAGGCGATCGAGATACTGCGGTTGGAAGTTCGGAACGCGAGTTCGCATCACGTGGTTGTGCGCACGGACAACCACCGAGATCGTGTCGATCTGCAGATATCCCAGGTGACGGATCGCGCGCAGCGTTGCTGCACGGCCACGACCGAACGGATCGCGACCGACGAGCCCCTGTCTGGCCAACGCGATGCGCCTCAGTTTGGTCGGCTCTACCGGTCGGGTCGGGGACATGGCTTGGTGCGTCTCATGCAATCCTCTCGCAATCAGAGGGCAATCAGCTCGCCCAGCGCGATGCCCAGGTGGTCGCCGTGCTTCTCGATATACGCCTCGAGTTCCTCTCCCATCTCGGCTTCATAGCGGTCTTCGAGGTGGATGATGCGATCGGCGTCGAACGTGACGATCTCATCGAGGACGAGTACGAGATCGGGAACACCCGGAGCGCGATAGGTCGCGGATCCGCGGATCCGCACTTGCTGGCCATCTTCGGTAGGGCCGTCGAGCAGGGCGAGTTTTCGGCTCTCGAAGCGACGATCGAACCCGTCGAGCACGGTCTTGAAGTTCGCCAGGATGGCGTCTCGTCCTTCGCAATGGCCTCCCATGAAGATCGCCAGGCCGGTGTCATACACGGCGTCTTTCGCGAAGAAGGGCTCCAGACTCTTCCAGTCATCGCTCTCGTACGATTTTTCGAAAGCTTCGGCATAGGCGGCGAAGCGTGCAATGTTCGACATGATCGATCTCCGTCTGGGCGCGTCGGATGCGATCTGGACGCTAGTGTTGTGTTCCAGAAGTTCGTTGAACACCGAGGGCGTCGATTCGGGTCACTGGCAAGGCGCGAAACCGCAGTCCTAGCAGCGCTACGGCGAGGTTTCGTAACGCAGTCAGTGGCCCGAAGCGGCGTCCGAATGTCAACGAACTTCTGGAACGCGACACTAGCAGCCCGCGAAAACCAACGCAGTCAGCAGTGACGCAGCGACGTCGGGCCGACGCGACAGTCCTGGGTCAGGCTTCTATCTCTTCTGCAGCTCGTCCAACAAAGCCTCGAGTTCCGCGTTGCCCGGGTCGGATCGAAGCGCGCGCTCGACTCGTTTCATGGCTGCATCCTGGAAGCCTGCTCGGGCTTGAGCGCGCGCCAGCCTCGAAATCGCGTCGGGACGGCCCGTATCGACTCGTGCCAATAGATCGTCGGCCTCGTCGTGCTGTCGTCGCTCGTAGTACAACGCCGCGAGCCGCAGTGCCGCGTCGGGGCTCGGCGCGTTCGAACTCAACGCGAGCTGGTACTCGTCGATGGCTGCATCGATTCGTCCGGAGACCTCTTCCAGCCGACCCAACGCGACGCGTGAATCCGTTTCGTTGGGATTGATGCGAGCCGCTTCCTGATACGCGCGCACCGCATCGGGCTGCTGTCCGAGTTCTTCCAGTGCTGCGCCCAGCGCAATATATCCCTCGGCGTGATGGGGTTGCGCCTCGATCATCGCGCGGGCGTTGCGCTCCGCAGTCGCGCCATCGCCCTGTGCCAGTGCGATCTCGGCGCGAGCCAGTGCCACCCAGCCCCCCGCGGCGGATTCGCCGTCGAGTATTTCGAGGGCCCGCTCAGGATTTCCCGCCGCGATCAGAGAACGTGCCTCGAGCAGGCGCACGAACCCGCCGATGGCGTCTTTCGGGTCTTCTCCTCCGACCCATCCGATGGGTCGGGTCGGATCTCCGACATCGCCAGTCGCGTACCCCAGGCTCTCGAGCATCGCGTTCTGCTCGGGCTTTGCGACGACATTCGGCTCGACCGGACGTGCACCCACCAACCGCGCCGTCAGTTCGCCATCGAGCTCGGCTACCACAGCGGGCTCGGCCGAAGCGATGTTCGCGAGTTCCCGAGGGTCAGCATCCAGATCGTAGAGCTCGGGTCGCACGGTACGTAGATATTTGTAGTGATCGGATCGCAGGCCGAGAACCGGGCTCCAGCCGTACCCGAGATAGGTCTCGAGAGTCTCGACGTAGGCGGTCAGCGGTTCGCGCCGCTCGCCGCCGATCCACGGTAGAAGACTCTCCCCCGTGCTTCCATTCAACGGCGGAAGTCCGGCATGGTCCAGGATGGTCGGCGCGACGTCGATCAATCGAACGGGAGATTTCACGACCCGACCGGCCGGCAGACCGGCCCCTTGCATCAACAGCGGGATCTTCTGTGTCGCGTCGTACAGCGTCAGCGTATGTGTGATCTCACCGTGTTCGGCGAGGCTTTCGCCGTGATCGCTGGTCACGACGACGAGCGTCCCGTCGTCACGAAACCGATTGTCGATGTTCCTGAGCATTCGACCGAGTTCGGTATCGACGAAGTAGATCTCTCCGGCATACAGCGGCGGAAACATCACGCCGGCCACCTCGAGTATGTCGGCGCGTTTCGGATTCTCGAGTTTCGGTGACACCTTCGGGCGGAATCCCTTGGGTGGGTCGTAGTTGCCGTGGGGATCGTAATAATGGACCCACAAGAAGAACTCGTCAGGGGCCGTCTTCAACCAGGCGAGCACCGCGTCAGTCATTTGATCGGCGGTGCGTTCTGCGTAGGCCCCGGTCGCCCCGACGATGTTGCGCCGGTATCCCATCTGGTCGTCGTAGTGATCAAATCCGCGCCCGAGCCCGTAGCGCCGATCGAGAACGACCGCCGCGACGAAGCCGGCCGTCGCGATCCCCGCGCGCTGGAAACCTTCGGCCAGCGTCGGGATCGAGTCGGGCAGCCGAAATTTGCCGTTGGCGTGAACGCCATGCGCGGGTGGATCGAGAGCAGTCATCAAAGAAGCGTGCGAGGGCATCGTGATCGGCGCCGGTGAGATCGCCGTCTCGAACCGGACACCTCGGCTCGCCAATCGATCGAGCGTGGGCGTCTTGGCCTGCAGTGTGCCGGGACTGCCGACACCATAGCTGCCGACATAGTCGGCCCGAAGCGTATCGATGGTTACCAGGACCACGCGCTTGGGCGGCGACGGTCGAGCCGATTCGCTGGGAGTGGCACGGGTGCTCGCGCGCTGCACCGGCTCTTGCGGAGCGTTCGCGCATGACACGCAAACGATTGCGCACAGGACGAATGCGAATCGCCGCCAACTGTGTTCGCGTGATTCAAATCGCTCTTGCCAGCTCGTCATCTACTTTCGTGCCTCCAACGGGGCTGGCGGCGGCCATTCTGACAGAGGCTCCGCACGCCGCGTCATGATCAGATACTTCGCGATTTTCTTGTGCTCCACGTAATTCAGCCCTACCCACTGCGTGGTTCGCGGTGCCGTCGCGCCGATCGATCGCGACATCGCCCCATCGAAATGGCTGAGCCCCACGATCACCACTGCCGGGGGAGATTCTTGTAGCTCTGCAAGCGCGGCTGCTTCCTCTTCGGGCGAGAGGAACGTGCCGGGGATCACGATTCCGGAGCGGGATACTCCGCCGCGGTCGGCAAACAGGTGCATCATCGGAGCGATGCTCAGATCGAAGATCGTGTCGTCCGGCCCGGTCAACTTTTGGATTTCCGCAGCGACCTCGCTCAACGCGTCGGACAGCGGCTCGCTTCGATGGAACCAGGTCGAGTCCCCGGCTCGGATCGGATGGGTGCCGCGGCGTTCGATCGCTAGGAACCGGTCACTACCGAACAGGAAAATCCAACTGGCGAATACCACGCACCCGATCACCACCCGCGTCGGTCTGGCGCGCCAATGCGGCCAGCGCGATCCCAGCCAGTGCGATGTGGAATAGACGAGATGGGCGATCGCGATACAAACCGGCGGGATCGCCGACTCGAGATGACCGGAGTCCGAACGACCGAGCGATCGCGTGAAGAAGACACCGCCCCAGATCATCACCGCCAACAACAGGCCGTGCTGGAATTGCCGATGCTTGCGCAAGGCCCGGATCCACAGAACGATGAGGGCGAACCCGTACCCGAGATACAACAGCGCATAGAGCCGAAATTGGATCGTCGTCCACGATCGGGTGATCAGCGAACGATTCCATTCTGACGGGAACTTCAACGCGGGTATCGGCAGGCTTTGTAAGGTGGTCATCACCATCGGGCGCACGATGACCTCTTGCCAGATGACGTCCAGCCCGACTCGGTAGGCGAACCACGCCAGAACCGGCGCGACAACCAGCGCGATTCCTGCTGCGAACTGGGCACCATCGCGGAGCCAATCGCGCCAGTCTTTGCTCACCGCGAAGATCGCGAGACCCACCCCACAACCGACAGCCGCAGCCGGTGTGAGCCGAAAGCACAGTGCGACGCCGGTCAACACGCCAGAGACCAGCAGCCAATGATGGGCGCCGGTATCGATTCGCTTTGAAAATGCGACGAGAGCCAGCGTGCTGAAGACCAGGTAGCGGTAGCCGAACAGGTAGTGCGAGACATGCGACGACGGCGCGGCCACCGCCAGCATCGCAGCCCCCAACAGCGCGAAACTCGCTGGCATGATCCGGCGCCCGAGCAGGTAGAGCGAAAGGCACAGCGATACGTTGAAACCCGCGTCGATGATCCTCGCGACGATGACACCTGGCGGATCCAGCGCGTACCCGATCCACGCGGGCAGAAGATGACCGGGCGGGAACGGGAAGAAGACGTCCCTGTACAGAAGGCCGCCCTCGTGCAATCGCTGGGCGCCGCGCAACACCCAGCCTTCGTCCAACAACGCCACCCCGTGACGGACGAACAACGACTCGAAACCCACACTCAAGACGAGCAGCACGAGCAGATGCCACCAACCCGGGTCACTTGTCGTGGGCACCGTCTCAGCCGGCGGCTGGGCGTTCAAGGCACGATCTCTTGCGACGGCGGCGTCTGTCAACGATCAGCCGGACAGATTCTGGCGCGCTTTTTTGACGGCGCGAACGATGCGTTTGCGATCGTCTCGATCGAGAACATCCAGGATTTTCCCACCCTCTGCGGCATATTTTCGCGCCGCTGCGGTCGTGAATGCCATCGCGACATTCCAGCGAGTGTTTTCGTCGCGCTTCTTGCTCGCCTTGCGCAATAGCGCGAGCGTCTTTTCGGGGAATCTCGACAGCAGACCACCACCCAGTGCGAAGGGTCCCAGATTTTTCTGGAGATAGGGCCCCTCGAGGGACAACAGACGCTCGACGATTTCGAGGATCGGTGCCGCTTCGTCGGCATTGCGAGCCTTGGCCCTTCGACTCAGTGCCAACGCAACGGCGCGACAGGGCGCCTCGTCGCCTTGCTTCGACCATGCCTCACACAGCCGCATGCCACCAGCGAAGTCGCGATCCAGTACGTCCGCCAGCCCTCCCGACGCCCATTCACGCACCTCCCAATCAGGATCGTCGACCAACGCGCGCAATCGGTTTTCGGTTCCGCTGCGATCGCGTTCCCAGCCGGTGGCGACGAGCCCGCAAGCGATCGAGCGGGCGATGTTCTCGTCGCGCTTCATCAGTTTCTTCCCCCAGGCAAGCTGACGGGCCGGGGGGCTCTCGCGCAGCAGGCCAATCACGCCGAGTTTCACGGCCTGCGGTGCGCCAGGCTTTCCGTGATGCGTTCCACTCGTCAGGTACTGCGCCAACGCATCGACATCCCCGGCTTCGATCCATGCCCGTACGCGTTCGGGTTCGAACTTCATGCGTTCATCATACCTCTGGTACCCTTGGCGCGAAGTCCCGGCCTACCGATGGCATTGAAATCGATCGAAATCCGAGCAAGGAGGACGTATGTCGGACGCACTACCGAGTGTCGGAGAGATCGTTGCCCCGATCATCGAGAAGGTGGAACCCGAGCAGCAGCCGCTGCTGATCGCGTTGGCGGAGCGAATTGCGGCGCGCCGCTATCGTGCCTGGGCAGAGACCGTCGGCATTGGCGACGAGCGCGAGCGCCTCGTGGCATGCGCAGAGCGCGAAGAAGAAGTTGCGCGGCGCGTCGAGGGTCTGTTCGAAAACGCAGCGAGTGTGCAATCCGAGCTTCTGGCCCGTCACGGCGGACTCGAGGCGACCTACTCCGAGTTGTTCGAAGGCCGGCCGCTTTTCGACCAGTTCACGATTCAAGCGCGGGGCGAGCGCCTCGGTGCAGCGACGTGGCGCGCGCTTGCCGACAACAGCGACGGCTCGACGCGCGACACCTATCTCGAGTGCGCGAAACTCGAAGAACAGAGCGCGCTCGTGCTCGAAGAACTCGCCGGGGCAAAAGGCAGCCGGTAGCGCCCGGTCGCCATGGGCGAGATGATGGACACGAAGTGGGCGAAACCGCAGCCCGTCGCAGGTGGCGTGCTCGACGATGAGCAAGTCGGCAGTTGGCGCAATCGAGGCTTCGCACTCGTCGAGGGATTGCTACCGGACGACCTGATCGAACGGGTGCGTCGCGATGCGGAGTCCACCTTTCCGGAGGCAGGCAGCGCAGAGAGTCAGCGCATCACGGATTTCGGGAGCGACGGCCGGCTGGTATTTCCGTCGCAAAGCGCGGCCGCAAACGAATTGACGCTGCACCCACGCTTGCTCGCGGCCGTGGCCAGGCTGCTCGGCGTCGAGACTCCGGAGCTGCGACTCACCCAGTCGGACCTGTGGGTCAAGTATGGTCGCGAAGGACGCAGTGGCGGCGATCGCGACAACGACGACCAACGCATGCATGTCGACTACCCAAACCACACCCTCACCCACCCGCCGCGTTGGGATCAGCCCGAAGCGGTCGAGATCATCGTGTATCTGTGCGATGTCGAGGATTGCGGCGGCGCGACCGCCGTGGTGCCGCGCCTGGGCGACGACGACCCCGCCTATCAATGGCCGATCGTCGCGACGCCAGGCGTTGCCGGCCTCGAATGGATGAACGACCGCGACTCCGCAGAGGCGTACCTCGAACGCGAGGCGCCCGGCGTTGCCCGGTGGCGGGCCGAACATCTGTACCCGCGCGAGGTTCACGCTCGATTCCGCACCGGAGCCGTACTGCTCTACCGTCACGACACGTGGCACCGGGGTACACCCCTTCTTCCGGGTACGATGCGGGCCGTCCACAACCTCGCTTTTCGCAAGGCGGCGAGCGAGTGGGTGAGTACGCTCCACACCGGATGGGCGTGGGCGATGTACCGTCGCTCGCTGCCGATGGAGCGCCTGGTGGCACGAGCCACCGTCGAACAGCGTTGCGTACTCGGGTTCCCCGCGCCGGGACATCCCTTCTGGACACCCGAAACCGTCGCTGCCGTCGGCGCGCGCTACGGCCCGCACGGCATGGACATCGAACCCTACGAAAGTTCGATGAGATGAACGGAGGACAGAACCGTGCGGTTCGTCACTGCGCGGCGGGGCATACGCTCCCAGACACGGGTGACCTCCGCGGGGTGTCGCGCGCGACTCCACCGCGTTGCGTAGCCGCCAGTGCACTCCGGGCTCCGGGGTGGTCCGGGTCGATCTCGAGCGCGCGGCGGTACTGTTCGGTGGCCTCCGCGAGAGTCCGTCGCTCCCGCAGCAAGTCACCGAGCCGGTGGTGAGTGTCGGCCCGAGTCAGCCCCAGCTCGATCGCGCGCCGAAAGTGGTAGATGGCCTGCTCGCCGCGATAGTCGACCGACAGCGCCGTCCCCAGGTGGTTGTGAGCAATGGCGTGGTTCGGATCAATGCGAAGCATTTCACAGTAGTGTTGGATCGCGTCGTCGTACCGGCGCAAATTCAGCAGGGCTATGCCGATGTTGTTATGGGCGTCGAGGTAGTTCGGGTTGACGGCAAGGGCGACGCTCAGGTGCTCGACGGCGCCTTCGAAGTCGCGCTGTTGCATCAGCAAGTGCCCCATGTTCAGTCGAATCAGCGCGTTGCGCGGGTTCACGGCGAGGGCGTGCTCGTAGAGCGTAGTCGGGTCGTGCCAGACCGCTGTCGCCCGACGCGCGGCGACGGCCGTGACCAACAGGGTGACCCCAACCACGATTCCGGCGATCGGCATGACTGCGCGACCGGTTGGGCGGAGGCGATTGATCATTTCGCCACCACCCCACGCGATGACGATGAACAAGCCGATCAGCGGAACGTATGTGTAACGATCCGCCAACGCCTGACTGCCCGCTTGAATGATTCCGATCACCGGGAGCAGACTGATCCCGTACCAAAACCAACCGACGACCGCGTACCTTCGCCCGCTGCGCAACACGACCGCGGTGATCACTGCGAGCAGCACGACCGCACCCGCGACCTGCCAGGGCACGAGTGGGGTGCCGCCCATCCAGGGCATCGAAGGATGGGGGTACAAGACCGAGTGCTCACCGGGCCAGAACATCTTTCCCAGATAAGCGACATAGGAGTGCGCCGCATTCGCGAGGTTTCCCACACCGATCAAGACACCCTCGTCGCTGCCGGGTAGACCCTTCGCGGCTCCGCTTCCACGCTGTACCGCCAGTGTGATCGCCGCCGAAGCGAAGGCCATCAGCAGCAGAGGAACCTTCTCGATCGCCAGGCGCCGCGCATCCGCAAAGTCGCCGCGCCAGCGTTCCAGCGGCCAATAATCGAGCAGAAGCAGCAACAGCGGAAGCGTCACCAACATCGGCTTGGCCATCAGTCCCAGCCCGAGGAGCAGGGCGACCAGGAGATAGCGCCGAAATGACGGACTGCGCGCGTGGGCAGCGTACGCACCGATTGCCAACAGCGCGAAGCAGGTGCTGAGCATGTCCTTCCGCTCGGAAATCCACGCGACCGACTCGACGTGGAGCGGATGTAAACCGAAGAGTGCCGCAACGAGTGCACTCTGCCACTCGGCGCGGGTCAAAACGCGGAGCACGAGGAACAGCAGCAGCGTGTTGAGCACATGGAGCACGACGTTCGTCACGTGGTAGCCGGCGGCCCGCAATCCGTTGAACTCGTAGTCGATGAGGTACGAAATCCAGGTGAGCGGGTGCCAGTTGAACATGTCGGTCGTCGTAAATGCGTAGACGAGCCCGGGGCGTGACAGCCCAAGAGCGATGTTCGGATTCTCGACGATGTAGCCCGTGTCGTCGTAAGCAACGAAATCGAACCGCAACGTGTCCGCGTAGACCCACCACGTTGCCGCGGCCAGGATCACGCAGATACCTGCCGAGCGGATCACGGCACCCTGGCGACGGTCGGGCGCCACGCGTTACTGGATCACGATCATCAGGACGGGGTCGTCCGCATCGCGAACTCCGAGCAGGAGATCCATCGCCCACCCGCGCTGGGCACCGCGACCTCTATCGCCTCCTCGACGTGCGTCGGTGTCGCAATCCCGCGAGGGTCGTCAGTGCCACGATGAGTGCTGCGCTCGAGCCTGGCTCGGGGATCCTGAACGTCAGTCGGCCACCGGGGTCACCGGCGAACGAGCCCACCTGGATCAGGTACTCGATGCCTCCCGTCGCAGCGAACGTCACTTCCGATTGCAGCGACATACCCGCTTCGTCGTCGTTGCACGCGATCTGTGTGGTCAGATTTCCGCACCCTTGGGAGGCCGGCCAAACCGAGAGCACGGTGTCGTAGTCGGACCCGATCGTGCTGACCGTGACATCGGTCGACGATTTCGGCTGGTAGGAGAACCAGGCGGTCGCGCCGTCCGATCCGAGGCTGCAGGTCGAAATCGGATCGGTCATGTTCGCCGTTGCCACGGTAGTGTCGCTCAGCAGACTCATCGGCAGGCTCGCGATCGAAATCGAGTCGGTGCACTCATCGTTGGCCAGCGCATTCACCGTCACAATCGCGATGTCTACGAGCTGATTGGCGGAACTGACGTCCGTACACGTGAGCGTATAGCTGGTGGTGGCT
>JAJDAM010000452.1 GCA_029261905.1 Deltaproteobacteria bacterium | reverse complement strand
CGGGCGCGTTGCTCATCAGAAACCGCCTCGATCTCGATCCCGGCCACCTCGGATGCGGTTCGACGATGGACGTCGTGCCCACGTGCGAAGGCATCCAGCAGGCTCTCGTCACCCGAAAAGTGCGCCAGGATGCGCAACTCGACCTGTGAGTAATCCGCCGACAACAGCAGCTTGCCCTCCGCGGGAATGAACGCCTCGCGGATCCGAATCCCTTCGAGGCTTCGGATCGGGATGTTCTGCACGTTGGGGTGCGTCGCGGATAGCCGACCGGTTGCCGCGCCCAACTGATTGAACGTCGGATGAATACGCCCGGTATTGGCGTTGATCATGGGCGGAAGCGCAACCACGTAGGTACTGCGCAATTTCGAAAGCCTTCGGTACTCGAGGATCTTCAGCGGAAGGGGATGCTCGAGCGCAAGCTGTTCCAGGACGCTTTCATCGGTCGAGTACCCGGTCTTCGTCTTCTTCACGGCCGGGAGTTTCAGTTTCTCGAACAGGATCGTCTGAAGTTGCTTCGGTGACGAGATCAGGAATTCTTCGCCTGCCAGCTGGTAGATCTCAGAACAGATCCCGTCCAACGCGCCACTCCACTCATCTGCCAGACGCTCGAGCAGCGGTTCGTCGACCCGGACGCCGGCGATCTGCATGTGCGCGAGCACACCGGTCAGCGGCAACTCGATCTCTGCCAACAGCGGACCCAACTCGTCGCTTTCGATCCGAGCGAGGAGCTTTTCGTGCAGCGAACGAATCGCACAGACCTGCTCACCCGCCCACGCCGCGACCCCTTCGGCCGGAATCTCTCGAGCCGCAACCGCCTTCGCGCCCCGACCGGCGAGTTCCTCCCAGCTGCGGATCTTTCGACCGAGAAATTTCTCCGCCAGTGCGGGAATCGAGTTCGCACCAGCGGGGTCGATCAGATGGGCGGCGATCGCGATGTCGAACGCAGGTGTCGCCAACTCGACGCCACACTCTCCAAACAAGATGCGAAGCAGCTTCGAATCCGCGGAAATCCACGGAACCCGCTTGGCAGAGCTCTTCGGTGCGGCCCCTTTTCCGACGAGACCGAGGATCGGCTCGAGCGCTACAGCAACCCGCTCGATCGGAAGCGAAGGAAAGAGTTCGCCCGGTGCGGCACGAACTGCCAGGTAGGCGGCCCGATCGGGTCCGAGCGAGAACGCCAGCCCCACCGCTTCGCCGCAGATCGTGTCGTCGCCGGTTGGGCCTCGCGGATCGACGATCGCAGACATCGGAACGGTCGGGAGCTTGCGGAGTCGATCGACCAACCCTTTCAACCCGGTCTCGTCTTCGATCCGCTCGACGGAAATCGGCTCGACATGCGAAGACTGCCTGGCGTCGTCATTGCCGTCGCTACCGAGCGCATCGACGAGCCGCACGAAACCCAGGCGCGTGTACAACTCTCGCAGCAACTCGAGATCCGGCTCCACCATGGGCGCGTCGAGACCCAACGGAAGAGGGACATCGGTTCGCAGTGTCGCAAGTCGCTTCGACAACAATGCCTCCGCGACCTGCGACTCCAGAGCGGTTCGGGCGCGCTTGGCACTGATCTCGTCCCGCTTTTCAATCAGGTTTTCGAGCGTCCCGAACTCCTCGATCAGCTTGGCGGCTCCCTTTTCGCCGATCCCTTTGACACCCGGAATGTTGTCACTCGGATCTCCCACGAGGGAGCGGAGATCCAGGATCCGTTCGGGCGGGACCCCGAAACGCGCTTCGACCTCCGCCGGGCCGTAGCGGCGATCCTTCACACCGTCGAGCAGCGTGACCCGATCGCTGACGAGCTGCATCATGTCCTTGTCGGTCGTGACGATCGCGATCTGTGCGTCGGACGGTGCCCGATCGACCAGTGTCGCGATCACGTCGTCCGCCTCGAAATCCGGAACCGAAACGATCGGGAAGCGATGGGCTTCGACCAACTCCATGACGATCGGGAACTGACTCGAGAGGTCTTCTGGTTGCGCCTCGCGATTGGCCTTGTACTGGTCGTAGAGCTTGTGTCGAAATGTCGGGCCACGAGCGTCGAAGACGACGACGACGCGATCGGGTTGTTCCTCGCGGATCACCTTCGTGAGCGTATTGATCATCCCGTAGGCGGCGTTCGTCGGTGAACCATCCGGCGCGCGCAGATGCGGGATCGCGAAGAACGAGCGGTACAGCGTATTGGTTCCGTCGACGAGCAAAATCTTCAGAGGCGATTTTTTCGACGCGGCTACCAAGCTTGACCCCTTTTCGGCGACTTCGTACGCTGGCGGATATGTCGTCCCCCCCGCCGATTCGACGCCGCCCGGCGGCGAGTTTCTCGCCCCGGTTCACTGTGAGCCTAATCTACCTGTTCGGATTCTTCTTCGTGTATTGCCTGGTTCTGATAGCGCCTGCTCTGTATGAGGTAGCGCAGACGATACCGCCGGGGCCCGAGCAGGAAGAGGCCGCCAAGCTTGCCGCCCAGCACGCCATTCAACCGCGACTGGCAATCGCAATCGTCGCGTCCGTGTTCACCACCACCCTCGGCGCCCACTTCAAGCTACTACCAGGCCTCCGAGAACGACGCTGACCGAGTCGGAGCAGATGAGACCCCTTCAAAGGCCTCAAATTCTCGAGGACGACAAGAGCGGGTGAAGGGTCCGCGAAAACGGCTCAAATTCCCGAGGACGACAGGAGCGCGTGAGGGAATC
>JAJDAM010000451.1 GCA_029261905.1 Deltaproteobacteria bacterium | reverse complement strand
CCCCGGCCTGGCCGGCCAGCAGCAAGGCACCCACGACGACGATCGCTCCGCTCTTTGAAATGCTCATGGCTCGTCTCCTGGATCTGACCGTCACGCGTACCGCGCCGATCGCGGTGGTGCGCTCTGGTTTCTCCGGGATTTACGGGCGATCTTGGAGAGGATCCATAGGATCTGTGCGCGTAGGCGCTTTGACGGATGCGCGCGAAGCGCTGGGACGCGCCGAGAGCCGGCAATCCGCCCCAATTCGCTTCGCCGTTCAACCAGACCGGCTGTTGTGGTTCACTATCCCACTGTGACTGTGCTCGAGTCCAACGACCGTGCGATACCGAACGACACGCGCCGACCGGCGGTATTCGCCCGCTGTCTGATCGTTTTTTCGATCGTCGCGTCGATCGGAGTGGGCTCTCAGCCGATTGCGGCGCAACCCGCCCCCGCTTCGATCACCCGATCCGGAGTCGCAGCCGAGTTGATCGACGTCGCCCAGGTGCCGGCCAGCTCTCCGGTTCGACCACTCGCCAGGCTGAACCTGCTGATCCCGGCTCCGGATGGGTCGGGACGCTTGTTCGTCAACGACATGCGCGGGCGATTGTGGATCTTGCGGGGCAACGACGTCGACGCCGTGCCGTTCCTCGATGTGGCCGCCTTTCTCGGGGCGGACCTCGATACGGTCGGTCTACAAACGGGGCTTTCTACCTTCGCCTTCCACCCCGACTACGCGAGCACCGGTGCCGCCGGCGAGGGACGTTTCTACACGGTCACCAGCGAATCGGCGGCGACGGGGACTGCAGATTTCGACAACCCCTTCGGCGTCGCCACCCATTTCGACGTACTCAGCGAGTGGCGAGTCGATGCGGCGAATCCGGATGCGATCGACGCGACGTCGAGACGGGTGCTGATCCGCGTCGTACAACCCCATCGCGATCACAACATGGGACAGATCGGGTTCGACCCGAACGCTGCGCCCAGCGACGCCGACTACGGCCTGCTGTACATCGCGACCGGTGATGGCGGCAATTACTCGGCCAACGCCGGTGGCGAAATCGATCCGCAGCGCACCGCGCAAGACCCGAACAACACGTTCGGCTGCATCCTGCGCATCGATCCGTTGGGATCGGGCACGCCGTCCTATCCCACCAACGACCAATACGGCATCCCGAGCGGCAACCCCTTCGTCGGCAACGAAGATGGAATCCTCGAGGAAGTCTGGGCCTTCGGATTTCGCAACCCCCACCGCTTCAGTTGGGACACGGGTGGCCAGGGCACGATGTTGATCTCCGATATCGGGCAAGTCGGTGCCGAGGAAATCAACATCGGGACGCCGGGCGGGAATTACGGTTGGAGCGAACGAGAGGGGAACTTCGTGCTCGATCACTTCGACCAGAACAACCCGATTCCGCGTCCCGGCAACGACGCGAGCTTCGGGTTCCTGTATCCCGCGGCCCAATACGGTCACGACGAGGGCTTCGCGATCGTCGGCGGTTTCGTCTATCGCGGTTCGCTGCTGCCACAGCTGTCCGGCCACTACATCTTCGGGGACATCGCGAATGGAAGGGTCTTCCATGTTCCGATGAGCGATCTGCTCGACGCCGATACGGTGCTTGGAACCAACCCCGCATCGATCAGCGAGCTGACGCTGCTCGCAGACGGAATCGAGACCACGCTGGTAGAACAGGTCGCAAGCTCGCGGCCCGACCTGCGGTTCGGGATCGACACCGATGGCGAGATCTATCTTCTGACCAAGCGAGACGGCATGGTACGAACACTGGTGCCGGCACCCGGTCGCACCCCTTCGCAGTGGGCCGCGCTGTTGGTCTTGGCCACGATGCTGTCGGCCAGACGTGCGCACCCGGTTCGCGACCGGTGGATGACGAACGCGGCGCTACAACCCCCGCTGTAAGACGTTCATCAGGTCGCCGAAACCCATCGCTCGCCAGAACGCCTGGCCCTCGGAGTTTCCCGCCGCGACGCGCACCTCGCAGCGATCGAGACCCTGCTCCTTGACCCATGCGGTCGCGCTTTCGAACAATCTGCGCCCCAAACCACTGCGACGCTCGCCGACGCGAACCAGCAAATCCGTGATCTCGGCGCGCTCGATCTCGACCAGGATCGGCGGGGCGCGGTCGATCCGAACCGCGCAGAAGCCCAACAGGGTGCCGGGCGACGACTCGCCGACGAACACGGCGCCGTCGGGATCGCGCAACATCACCTCGACCAGGTGTCGAATCTCGAGATCCGCGCCAGGACGGATCGCGAAGATCGGATCGATATCCCGGTGATGCTCGGTGAGTTCCGCCCAAAGCCTTGCGAGCGCATCCAGATCGCGCAGACCGGCTCGGCGGACCACTCGGGCTGCGTCCGGGCTCGCGCGATCCGGCTTACTCCCCGCCGTAGCCGAGGGCTTCCAGCGCTTTTCGACCGCGGTCGTTGGCTTTTTCGTTCGGTGTCTTGCCATCGGTCTTCAAGCCTTCCGTACCGGCCGCACGCATCATCTGGAAGGTGCCGTGGCGGGTGCCGTCACGGACGAACTTGCCGCGCAACACCGTCCCACCGGATTCGATGGCCTCGGTCGTATACAGCGTGACACCGTCGAGATCTTCCGAGCGCTCGGAACCCAGCACGTCTTCTCTCTTGAAGACCGGCCCCGCGGGTTGGTTCTCGATGCTCCAATATTCGGTGTAGCCGATCACCGACGCAGATGCGGCCGAAGCCCGCGCGAACGATGCCCAACCGTCGTCAGATTTGCGCAGGCTCTTGGATTTCATGCCGCGCTCGTTGACGGCGAGTCCGTCTTGGATATCGGCGAGCTGTACCTCGTTCGGTGTCCAAAACTGCAGTACGCGCGCCGAGCGTCCCATCGACGAATCGAACCGCCCGGTCTGTTCGTCGAAAACGACGATCGGGTACTCGGTCCAGCGCAAGCGGCTTCCCGCCTTTTCGAACACCCAGACACGGTCGTCCCAGCGCTCTCGTTCGGGGTGTTGTGCGTTTTCGTCTTTGTAGTGAACCAGAACGTGCCACGACCCGACGAGATCTGGCTGCGCCGCAGCCGCAGCAGGGAGCAGCAGTACCACCGCCACCAGCGCCACCACGAATCCTGCGACGGCGGCGGGTTTCAAATCGTGCGCTCGACTTCCGGAAAGGATTTCCATACGGGTACTCCACAGAAGTGTGAACCCTCGGTGCAGCGTGGGCGGACGACACCCGTCCTGACGAAACAGGGGGGACCCACGTGCTTGATGAGACTCGGATGGACTTCACCGACTTGTTCGATCTCGTCCATCGACGCCTGCCAGATTTCGCGCTGCGCATTGAGGCAGGTACGCATGGTCCACTTGTGGATCAGATCGAGTAGCGACCCGGACTCGTCGAAGCGCACCGCCAATGCATTGGGCAGCACATACAGAGCGAGCTCCGGATCGACGCCAGAATCCAGCAGCTGGCGGCGCGCATGCCAGGCTGCGCCCACGGCCTCGCGGAACATCTCGTGTGCTCCCGGATCGTCGCGGATGAGCTCGGGTTCGATGACGTCGACGTCTGCCGGAACCGTCCGGCTCAGCAACGGCCGTGAGCCCGGGACCGTGCGATGACGCTGGTCCTGCGAGTCGGCGGTGTGCGACAGCTTGCGGCGGAACGTGTAGTAGGCGTGCGCCAACGTGCGCATGATCGGGGCATGGGTCGATACGTTCAATGTGTCGACCCGGTAGCTGTTCTGAGCTGGGTCGAGGACGAGCTCGAGGGCGGCCTCGTCATCGAGGTCGAATCGCCCGAGGACGTTGCGGACCGCATCGGCGATCACCTCGGGTGCCCGCTGGCTGTAATCGATCAACCGGGAGCTGCGCCCATCGAGTGACTTGTCGAACGCTTCGATGGCAACCGGATCACCGACACCGGCTGGCGCGTAGCGTGTTTCGACCACGTCTTCGCTCGCGATCGGATCCTCGCCGATCTTGGAGAAGAAGTCCGGGTCTACACACTCCACTTCGCGGACCATCCGGCCAACGACGTCCATCGCCTCGATCGGTACGTCCCCGACCCGCGCCATGCGTCGCAAGCGGTGCAAAACGATACCCGACACGGTGTAGACCATCGCGGTGTGACAGGCGATCGGAAGCACGTAGCGCGCGGTTTCGATGGCACGCTTCTCGGCCTCGCGTTCGATGTTCTTTCCGAATGCGACCGACTTCCGCTCCGTAAGCCTCCACAAATCCGAGAGAATGCGGCCGGTCACCGGGGTCAACCTCTGCGTGAGCTCTCCATAGGCCCGCCACGAGTCACTCAGCGATGCTTCGAAGCGCTCTCGGTCGAGTCCACCCAATGTGGGCGGAACGTGTGCGGTGACCTCGTCGAGGCGGACGTAGCGTTGGCTCTGTTGTTCGGTGTTGTAGAACGGAAAGCCGTGCAGGAACGACCAAACGAGCTGACGCGAGATTCCCGACAGCGCAAACTCGAATGTCGCGTGTTGGAACACCGTGTGGTGACCCCCGTCGAACGTCAAGGGTCCGATGCTCTGACGTTGGCGGTCGGTGATCTCTTCAGGTCCGATGACTCGAGTCGCGTAGCAGGTACGCGCCGCCGAGATCGCATCATCGTACGGCCGATCGAACCAATTTCTCAGTCGGACCTGCGGTCCTCCGTCGACGACTGACATGCAACACCCCCCGGACATCACACTCTGACAGAGTGATGCCTCCGGAGCAACGTTCCCATCGTTGGGAAAAAGTTGGGAAATCTTTTTCCTCCGCGGCCCCTCCGACACACGAGATCGGGCGGCGATCGCGATCGACCGGCCGTTCGATTTGCTAGTGATCCCAGCCATTTGCCAGCACTGGTGCGTCCATGTGAGATCTCGATCCGCTTTGGCACGTAGATTGCGCGTGGTTATGGAGAGTCCTATGGAGAGTCCTTCGGAGAGTCTCCTTGAGAACCCTGTAGAGAGTCGTTCGAAGAGTCGGCTCGATGACGAGCGCTTCGTCGCCGGGCTCCCCACGCAACCGCCGCGCGCAATGCCAAAACCACCAGCACCGGAGCAGCCAAGCAGGTCATGTCGACACTCTGGATCGTTCATCGGGATGCGCGGAAGCGCGCGGCATTGGCCCGTGCGGCGGCGGCACAGGAGACTGCCGTCAGCGGCGGCCCGGGTGATCCGCTGTTTGATTCTGCGCTGCCCGCCGATATCGTGCTGCTCGGTCTGGCAGGCGATCTGGAAGCCGAACTGGAGTTTGCACACCGGATTGCGGCTCGCCTTCCGGACGCCCGCTGGGTTCTCATTGCCGAGCGCAATGATGCGGCTCTCGCGCGGGAGCTGTTCGATGCGATCGACGTCGAACTCCTGAGCTACCCACCGGACGCACGTACGCTGCGCACTCGCCTTCGCGACACGCGTACCGTGTCGGATCGGCTACCGCTATCGATGCGGCCCGCACGCGATTTGCTCGCGCAGCGGTTCTCCAGGTGGTTTGCGGATCTCGAATTCCCAGAACTGCTCCAGGCCCTCGACCCGCACCTCGGTGACGCACCGCTGGTGATCTCGGGGGAGGAGGGGACCGGACGCGGTTTGCTCGCACGCTACGTGCACGGCTTCGGCCGGAATGATCCGAGCCGATTCGCACACATCGTCTGTACCGAATCGATGCCCGGAGCCCAATTGCGGGACGCGATCCGTGATGCAGCGGGTGAAATCGACGCAGCACAGCGCTGCACACTGTGGTTGGATGCGGCGGACCGGATTTCGATTCCGGCGCAGCGACAGCTCGCGGATTGGATCGAATTCGGGCCCCCGGTGGGGACGCTGCGCTGCCGGGTCGCCCGCTGGATCGCGACGGTGGGCGATGCGCCCGAACCGGGCGGCGGTCTCGCCATCGACGCGGCGCTGCGCGATGCGCTCAGTGGCATCTCGATCCGAATCCCGAGCGTCCGAGAGCGGCCCCACAGGATCGCGTCGTTCGCAAACGACACCGCGCGCGCATGGTGCGCGGCCCGCCGGCAGAATCCGCGCCGCTTCGGCGAAGACGCGATCGCGGTTCTCGAAGAATATCCGTGGGCTGGGAACCTGCGGGAACTCGAGGCAGTCGTCCGCCAGACGCTCGCAGCCGGTGCGGCGGACCCGATTCGCGCCGACGACCTGCAATACGATGGGACCGCGTTTGCGCCGATCAACGCCGGTGAGGTCGGCGTCCTGCTCGACAACCCCATCGACAACATCGACAACATCGACAACAGCGATCTGCAAGCATTCGATCAGTTCGATCCCACCGCGCAGCCAGGACTGTCCGAGCCGAGACCGGCGTCCGGCCTCGGGATGGATAGGGATCGCGAGCTGCCACCGGAACCGCGCCGCGAGTTGGAAGTCGAGGCCGAAGCGGAAGTCGAAGCCGAACCGGCAAATGCAGGCCCATCGCCGGGCCGGGAGCCCCCGGGACTCGGCGTGCAACGACTCGTCGGCGCGATCGCTCACGAGATCCGCAACCCGTTGTCGACCATCCGCACGTTCACGGAACTGCTACCGAATCGCTACGACGACCCCGAATTCCGTGACACCTTCACCGAGTTGGTCGGTCGCGATGCGCGACGCCTCGAAAGCGTCGTCTCCGGCTTGACCGGGCTGGCGGCCTTGTCACGACCGCATCCGGTACCGGTGGACATCGCCCGATTGGTCGAAGAATTGCTCGAACAACGACGAGATCGCGCCCATGCGAGGAAGCTGCTGGTCTTGAGGGAATTGAATCCGGGTGACCCGCCAGCTCTGGTAGATGAAGCGCAGATCCGGATCGCAATGGACTCGATCCTCGACAAGACCATCGAACTCGCGCCCGAACGGGGCGAGGTATACGTCGCTACGCGCCACCATCCGGCCGGACTGCGGGGAGCGCCGGCCATTCGGGTTCTGATCCGTTTCGGCAGTCGCGCTGGGCCGGCGGAGTCGGCCGGTCCCCTATCCCGCGCGCCAAGGATCGCTGGGGTCTCGGTGGCCGAAAATGCGCTGCCGTTCGCCATCGCAGAAGCGATCGTGCTCGGACAGGCGGGGGCGTTCGAGATCGACGTCGCCGAAAACGACGAAACCGTGGTCCTGCTGGATCTTCCGACCACGATTGGCTGAGCGGCGTTGCTGGGGTCGTATCCCGACGCTTCTACTACTGCGCGCTGGCGCAGCTCTGATAATCTCCGGGCCGCATGCCGTGCCTACTGGTAGTCGATGACGAGCAGGGCGTTCGCGAGTCGCTCCGAATGCTCTTCAAGGGAGATTGTGAGGTCGCGACCGCGGCCTCGGTCGCCGAAGCTCGCGAGTTCCTTCAGCAGACCAAGCCGGATCTGATCCTGCTCGACCTGGTGATGCCGGGCGCCAGCGGACTCGAGCTGTTGGCGGAACTCTCCGAGCAGGTGGACCCGCCGCCTGTCGCCGTGCTGACCGCCACCAAAACGATCGCGACGGCCGTCGAAGCCATGCGGCACGGCGCACTCGATTACATCACGAAGCCGTTCGAGGTCGAGGCGCTGCGGATCAAGGTCCACCAGCTGCTCGACCATCGGGCCCTCGAGGCCGAGGTGGTATGGCTGCGTGCCGAAGTCGACGACCGCGAGCGTCTCGGAAACCTACTCGGCCAAAGCCTGGTGATGAAGCACCTGTTTCACACGATCACCCGCGTGGCCGCCTCACACACGACCGTGCTGATTCGAGGTGAGAGTGGCACCGGCAAGGAACTCGTTGCCAAAGCCATCCACGATCTCAGCGATCGTTCCGACCAGGCGATGGTGACCGTCAACTGCGCCGCAATCCCCGACAACCTGATCGAGAGCGAATTGTTCGGCCACGAGCGCGGTGCATTCACAGACGCGAAAGATCGGCGCATCGGAAAATTCGAAGCCGCTTCCGGCGGAACGCTGTTTCTCGATGAAATCGGTGAACTCGGGTTTGGTGTCCAGGCGAAGCTGCTGCGTGCATTGCAGGAGCACCAGATCGATCGCGTTGGCGGCAGCGAGACCATCGGAGTCGATGTCCGTGTCGTCACCGCGACCAATCGCGATCTCGAAACAGACGTCGCCGAAGGCCGGTTTCGCGCCGATCTGTTCTATCGAATCAATGTGGTTCCGATCGAGGTGCCTCCGCTGATCGAACGCCGAGATGACATCCGGACGCTCGCCGAGCATTTTCTCGCGCAATCGAGTTCTCGCGCGGGCCGCGACCCGGCAAAGCTGGCGCGCGAAACCATTTCGGCACTCGAGAGTTACCCGTGGCCAGGCAATGTCCGTGAACTGGAGAACGCGATCGAGCACGCGGTTGCGCTGGCAGAAGGTGACGTACTCCTGCCCGATGACCTGCCCCCGGCCATCGTTCGGGGAAGTGGAGTCGAAGTCCTTCGGGATTCGATTCGCTCGGGTCAGCTGGGATTCGACGAGGCGGTCTCGGATTTCGAACGGACGATTCTGACGGAAGCCCTCGAGCGAGCAGACTGGAATCAGACCCGTGCTGCCGAAAAACTGCGGATTACCAGACGCTCTCTCAAGCTGAAGATGGATCGCCACAAGATCACCCCGCCGACCTGAAGGCGGGATTCCGTGACGAACATCACTGTTCCATTCGGAACATTCCGAGTTTCTCCTTGTAAAACAGCTACCTGCACGGACAGGTAGCCTTCAGCCGTTCGCTTCCGAACGCGTCTCCGGCCTCGATCCCGCTATTTCATCCGGGCGTAGCGCTCTTGATTTCGTATTGAAATCAAGAGGTTACGATAAATATTGCCGAAACGTCCCGAGCTGGCATGACGCTTGCGATGTGACTCCTTCACCGGAGGCACACCGATGAGCCAAGACGTAGCCAGTATCCTGATCGTGGACGATGAGCGCGGACCGCGCGATTCGCTGCGAATGATCCTCGAGCCGAAACACCGCGTAGTTCAGGCGCAAAGCGGTGCCGAGGCGCTCCAGAGTCTCCGGCAGGAGCGCATCGATCTGATGACGCTCGATTTGAACATGCCCGGGATGCATGGGCAGGAACTGATGCGAACGGTGCAAGCCGAGTTCCCGCTGGTGGAAATCGTCATCATCACCGGCTGTGGAACGGTGGAGAGCGCCGCCGAAGGCATTCGCTCGGGTGTTTGCGACTACCTACAGAAGCCGTTCGACGTGGTGCAGGTCAGCGCAGCGGTCGAACGAGCGCTTGCTCGGCACAGCGCGCGAAGTCGACTGAGCACGTTCTTGGAAGAACTGGGCGACGTCGTCGGCCGCGATCGCGATGCATTGGCGATCGTAGAAGATGTGCAAAGAAGCGAACGGATGCGGGGTCGCGTCAGCGAATTGTTCGATCGCTTCGGCCAACCCCAGGATGCGAACGGTTCGGTGCTCGACCCGCCCGGAACCATGGAATTTCTCGAGGTCCTCGCCGAAACCATCGAGGTCAAGGACCGCTACATGCGCGGTCACGCCCGACGGGTCGCGTTCTACGCGAGTCTGCTCGCCGACCGGCTCGACTTGGATCCAACCGAGTTGGAGCACGTCCGCTTCTCGGCATTCCTACACGACCTGGGCAAGGTCGGCGTTCCAACCGACCTGCTTCTGCGCGCTGGGGCA
>JAJDAM010000450.1 GCA_029261905.1 Deltaproteobacteria bacterium | reverse complement strand
CAGCGTCGTTACCGGCTGGCTGATTGTTCGCGCAATGGCGCTGTACGCCGAAGTTGCGCTGTGGAACCGCGGTCTGTGGAAACCCGCCGCCGGTACGATGGTGGGCCGACAGCGTCGCTTTGCGAGCCGCTTCGTCGACGTCGCGACGCGTTTTCGCGGGGGATTGATCAAGATCGGGCAGGTCGCGAGCCTGCGGATCGATGTCGTTGCGGAAGAGGTCACTGACGAACTCGCTCGCCTGCAAGATCGCGTCGAACCGCATCCGTTCGCGGTGATCACTGAACAATTGGAAAGCGAACTCGGGATGCCGATGGCCGAAGCGTTTGCGCATTTCGAACCCGAGCCGATCGCGGCCGCCAGTCTCGGGCAGGTTCATCGCGCGCGTACGCCAGACGGACGCGACCTCGCGGTCAAAGTTCTGTATCCGGGCGTGGAGCGTTCGGTTGCAGTCGATGTCGCAATGATGCGGATCGCGATGTGGGGCTTCAATTTCTTGTCGGTGGCGGACCTGTTGCAGGTCCACGAGCAGGTGAAACAAACGCTGCACGGTGAGATGGACTACGTGCGCGAAGGCCGTGCCGCAGAGGAGGTGGCCGCGAACCTCGCGACGGATCCGGAAATCGCCGCGCACACGCGCATCCCGAAGATCCACTGGGACCTGACGACGACCCGGGTGCTGGCGATGGAATTCATCGAAGGATGCAAGATCAACGACTTCGAAGGCACCACGGAGAATGGAATCGATCGGGACGAATTGGTGCTGTGGGCGTCGCGTGCGTTCTTGCACATGATGTTCAAGGACGGGTTCTTTCACTGTGACCCGCACCCGGGAAACCTGCTGGTCGACCGCGAAGGACGGATCGGCATCATCGATTTCGGCATGAATCAACGGATCGAAGCGGAGATCCTCGATGCCATCTCGCGCAACGTGATGGCGACCGCCACACGCGACTCGAAGCTCTACGCGAGTTCGCTGCTCGACGCGGGAATCATCCAGGCCGTGGATGTCCCGGCTGTGATCGAAATCGCGGAGCTCAGCTTCGATCCGGAGTACTACAACCTGACTCCGGCCGAAATGATGAATCTGGATTTCGGCGACTACTTCAAGCGAATGCGCGTCCACATGAAGAAACTTCACGGATTCACCCTGCCCGATGGCCTGGTGATGTGGTCTCGCGCGATATCGCTGCTCTACGGGCTGATGGTGGAACTCGCCCCTGGAATTCGCCCACTGGACGTGCTGGGCCCGTTTGTGGTCGAATTCCTGCAACGCGACGTACGATTGAATCCTGCCGTCGAGCATGCGTCGAAGACCGTGTAAACTGATCCGCCGCGAGGAAACCCTGAGCTAGGAGGAAGGTTCGCCATGAAATTCGCATACATGCACACAGATCCGGCACACATTGATCTGGCACTCAATTCCCACCGACGTCGCTGGGTCGCGGTAGTCGGGATGTTGGCGGCCGCCGCAATGGTCGGCTCGCTGGCTCCGGGGACTGCCCACGCCGGCAAGAGCACGCAGACCGAGGCGCTCTGGGTCAGTTTTGATCCTGAGGCGCAGACGATCACGCTGAAGATCAAGAAGCCGGGTCGTGGAAAGGATGCGAAGCGACTGAAGCGCGGCAAGGAAGCGACGTTCAACGTGAAGGTCGAAGGTTCCGTGCTGACGAAGACGACGGTTTCGATCAACGGAAAGCGCGGCGAACTCCACGAAATCAACGAAGGAAAAACCGTGAACATCTACTGGCGTCCGGACGAGAACGACGATTCGCAGATGTTCGCACGCAAGATCGACGTGATCTTCAGCCAGGAAGAATTCGAAGAACGCTACAAGATCGACGACGGCGAGTGATCGCAGCGGATTCGCCAGCAAGGCTCCGCTAGCGAGCATTGCACCAGGTCCCGTATCCAGGCCGCGACAAGACTCCCGGGAAAGCCCTTGGCAAATCCGATATCCAAAGACGACCTGAAAGACGCGTACTCGCGCTGGGCCACTGGCGTGACGATCGTGACGGCTCGAGCCGGAGACCGCATCCTGGGGATGACGGTCTCCGCGTTCACCGAGGTCTCTCTCGACCCGCCGTTGGTGCTGGTGTGCGCCGACAAGAGCTCGAATACTCACGAGTTGATTGCGGAGAGCCAGGCATTCGCCGTGCACATCCTTCGGCGCGACCAGGAGGCGCTGTCGAATCTGTTTGCCTCCAAGAAGGATGAACACCGGCGCTTCGAGGGGCTCGACTATCAAACCGGTTCGACGGGAGCGCCGCTGCTGCCAGGCGTCATCGCGACATTGGACTGCCGAGTCCGCGACGCCCACGATGCGGGAGACCACATCATCTACGTCGGCGAGGTCGTCGGCCTGGAGCTGGGCGATTCGGGTGATGCCGGCGCAGGTGATCCGCTGGTGTTCTACGACCGAAAGTACGCTTCGCTGACGAAGTAGCGCACCGCCGCGAACCGACTTCGGCGCCCGCCCGCGTGCACGGGGTTTGTTCCGCGATCTCCGCGAACAATCCCCCGCTGTCAACAGCCTCGCGCTAGGCGGCGTTTTCCATCGCGTCGTTGTAGCTGCCGGTGCGCGCCGCGCTGTTGCATTTCGCACGGTGCAGGTAGGCCTTCTGTGCTGCCCCGATATTTCCGTCCTGGCCGCCCCAGGCCTTCAGGGGGGCTGCTTGCAGCGCGCGTCCGTACGAGAAGCTGAGTTCCCAGGGGCCGCCACCGAGTTCGTTCATCTTGTTCAAATGTGCAGTTGCAAGTTGATCACTCTGCCCACCCGACAGGAACACGATTCCCGGAACTTCGGCAGGTACCGCATTTCGGAAGCACTCGAGGGTGGCCTCGGCGACTTGCGTCACGCTGGCCTGCGTCGCGCACGTCGTACCCGAAAGGACCATGTTCGGCTTCAGCACGACTTCGCTCAGCTTGACGCGCTGGTCATAGAGCGCGTTGAACAGTGCACGCAGCGTTCGCTCCGTCACTTCGTGGCAGCGCTCGAGCGTGTGGGACCCATCCATCAGGACTTCGGGTTCGACGATCGGGACGAGGTCGCCTTCGACGCACAGCGCCGCGTAGCGAGCCAGCGCGTGTGCGTTTGCATCGATGCAGTAGTCGCTCGGGATGTCATCGGTGATGTTGATCGTTGCGCGCCACTTCGCGAACCGGGCACCGAGGCTGCGGTATTCGGCGACCCGGTCGCGCAGTCCGTCGAGTCCTTCGGTCACGGTTTCTCCAGCGGCGAAGGGCAGGGGCTTGGCGCCCATGTCGACCTTGATCCCCGGCAGGATCCCCTTGTCGGTGAGGAGCTTCGAAAAAGAAGTGCCATCCGACGCGCTCTGCCGCAAGGTCTCGTCG
>JAJDAM010000449.1 GCA_029261905.1 Deltaproteobacteria bacterium | reverse complement strand
GCTTCCCACCGTGGTTTCGCACCGCATCGAACAGCGTGAGTGATCCACCGCCCGCGCCGATCACCAGGCCGAGATTGCCGTCGAACTCGACGACGTTGCCAGCGACACCGCGATGATCCGACGCGTCGACCTGCGCGCCGCGAATCTCGAAGTCGGTCGGCGGCCTCGCCTGACGCGTTTCGTCGGGGCCGATTCCCAGCTCGTCGAGCAGCGCCTTGTGGTTGTCGCGCGCCTCGGCCTCCATGTCGACATGCCCGTCGAGCACCACGAAGCGACCGTCCTCGAGTCGAACCAGCGGGTTGATCTCCGCGAGCGTCAGGTCGTACTCGAGAAACAGGTCGATCAGTTTCGAGACGATCGGGGTCAGTTTGTTCAGATCACCGCCGGTGACACCCGTCGCGCCGATGCCCTCTTTGGCGATCCGCGGCGAAGTCGGTAGCAGCGTCGAGAAATGGGTCTTCGACACGTGCTCGGGGTGCTCTTCGGCGACCTGTTCGATATCGATGCCGCCCATGTCGCTGAAGATCAGCACCGGCAACTTGCGGCGCCCATCCCAGGTCACACCCACGTAGTATTCTTGCGCGATCGGGCTCTTGGCCTCGACCAGGATCGACCGAGCCTTCTGCCCGTTGACGACGATCGGCATGATCTCATCGAACAGCGCCGCGGATTGTTCGGGCGTGTCGGCGAACTTGACCGCGCCGGCCTTCATGCGTCCGCCAGAGAGCACCTGGCTCTTCAGAACGACCGGTCCGCCAATGTCTGCCGCGATCGATCGTGCCTCTTGCGGGGAGGTCGCCACGCCACTCTTGCCCAATGGCATGCCGTGGCGCGCGAACAGCGCCTTGGATTCGTACTCGTAGAAGCGCATGGGGGGCCTTTTTGGGAGAGCGGTTCGTGTGAATTCGCGTGAATGAATGCTGCGCGTCGCTGGCGTCCCACGGGACGACGAGCTGCCGACAGATTTCCCGGGCGCTCGTAAGCCCGCGTACCTTAATGCGTTCTAGAGGCGCGAGCAAGCTCCCCAGCGATCGAATGGTTCACGATTTCTGGCCGCGATCGAGCCGATGGTTCGGGCGCACCAGCGGGCGTCTTGTAGGCTCGGGCATTGGCGCGACGCAGTGGGTGTGGCCCCCGCAATGCGCGCGCGGGAAAAACGTATAAATGAAGAAGCACTACGAGAGGTGCTCAGCGTGACGGATCGGGTACCCCGCGGACTTCCGTTCCGAGCAATGCGCTGGGGGCTGCGCAGTGGGCTGGCGATCGGGGTGGTGCTGGCGCTCGGTTGGGCACCCATTTTCGACTGGATGGCGCCTGGCGGGATCGGTCGCGATGCACCGGACCTCACGGCTCGAACCCGATCGCCGATGCAGCCCATGGTGGTGCTGATTTCGATCGACGGGCTCGCACCGCGATTTCTCGCGACGACTGTGACTCCGAACATCGATCGTCTCGCAAGGGGTGGCCTGGTTGCGATCGAAGCCCAAACGGTCGTGCCGAGTATCACGATGACGTCACACGCCAGCATGATCTCGGGCGTATCACCCGGTGTCCACGGCATCCGATTCAATCGATACCAGCCGTGGAGTCGGATCGCGTTTCCGACGATCTACTCGGTGTGCAAGCGCGCACAGCTGCGGTGCGGGTTGTTTGCCGGGAAACGCAAATTCGCGCATTTCGCAGAAAACGAGCCTGGCGTCGAGAGCTACCGCTGGGGCCCGGATGCGCACTCGGTGATCGAACAATCACTCGACTATATCCGAACGGCGTCCCCGGACTTCGCGATGCTCCATCTGGCTGAGGTCGACTGGTCGGGTCACGGAGACGGCTGGGGGAGCGAGCCGCAACGCAAGAGCATCCGAATGATCGACGCGTTGCTCGGGGGATTCATCGACGAGTTGAATGACTGGCTCGAGCGTCCCTACGTGCTGATCGTCACCTCCGATCACGGCGGCCATGATCAAGGACACGGTACTGATCACCCCGATGATGTAGCGATACCCTGGATCGCCTGGGGCGCGGGGATCGCGGCCGGACAACTGGCCGACGTTCACACCGAGGACACTGCAGCCACCGTCGTGTCCCTGCTCGGCGTGGAGGTGCCGGGCGATTGGACAGGCCGTCCGAAGCTCTAGCCTGCTAGGGGGCCAACCCGCTGAACTGCGGCCGTGTATGGGCCGCGCGCCAGGGCCCTACACGCAATGACGCTGGCTACTGGTCGTCATTCATGTAATGCTCGTTCGGCGCGTCCTCGATGCGAAGGTCCTCACGATGACCGAGGGTCCGACGACAGATCCCTCTGCTCGGAATCGTTCGTCTGCAAAACGCCGCGAGCGGTTGGTGAAAGACATCCGCTCCAGGCTCGGCGAGCAGAGTTGGCCGCAGATTCTCGGCGTTTGTGCAGTTGCAAATGCTGGGCTGTTCGCGTTCCTCACTTCGTTCTGGCTGCTCCGGTGGGGTGTCTCGAGCATGGTGGTCCGCTACCCGATCGCGACGGCGCTCGGATACCTGGTGTTCTTGTTGCTGATTCGACTGTTCGTGGCGCTGTTTCACTGGGGTATCGATCCGGACGTTCTGTACCCAGAGCGCTCGACCGCGCGTTCGCGGCCAGTTCGCAAGAGGGCCCGGCGGCGTGGTGGCGCTTCCAAGCGCAAGCGAAGAGGCGGACGGAAGCGGACAGGTCGTCAGAAGCGGTCTGGAGGCTCGTCATGGGACGGGGCCGGTGTCGATTTCGGCTTCGGGATCCTATGGATCCCGCTGCTCCTCGCCGCCGCGTTCCTCGGGCCCGCGATCTATGTGGTCAACGCCGCGCCCGCGCTGCTCGCCGAGTTGGTGGTCGATGTCGTCATCCTCTCTACCATCGCCCGTCCGACCGTCACGCGGCGCGATGGCTTCGAGCCGTTGCAATGGGTCAGCGACTTCGTGCGACCGACACTCGTGCCCTTTCTGCTGGTGACCGCTCTCGTTTTCACAGCAGCATGCATCGCCGCAGTGATGGTTCCCGGGGCCCATTCCATCGGAGAGGTCTTCGGCCGCTAGTTTCGAGATCCTTCGGATCTCTTTCCGTCGGTCGACCGACCCATCCCGGGTCGGATTCCCAGGTACATACGCGCAGGCAAGCGGCAAATCCGCCGCGCTCGTAGCGATGCTACGCGCGGAATAGCGCCTCTGGTCAAACCTGAGTTGTCAGGTGAAACCCCAACGGCTGGATCTCTGCTGTGGCGTCGAGGCGCTCCGACATACCCAAGGGCTCTGTACCCCTATTGCTCGCATTCGCGTTGGCGTGCGCCCCTGCCGTGGAGCCGCCCGATCCCGACGTGACCGACGACGGCGTCGTCAACGTCCTCGATGCCTCGCTCGTGGGAAGTTGCATTTCGGCCGGGCCCGAACACGCCTGCACCTGCCGTCGCGCTGACGCAGACCTCGACGGCGATATCGACCTCGACGACCTGTCGTACGTGACCGACAGCTTCGGTAAGACCGGCTTTCCCGTCGTGCCCGTCGATTCCGATCCGCCGCTCGTGACGATCACCAGCCCGGAAGCTTTCGACAACTTCAACATGTCCCCTGTTCCGGTCGAGGGGCGCGTCAGCGAGCGGCTCTTTTCTCTGTTCGTCAACGGGGTCGAAACCGACGTCAGTACCGGCGCGCAGCCTGTGTTTTCGGCCCAGACCGAGATCGCGGAAGGGGAGTCGGATATCGAGGTCCGAGCCATCGACCTCGGCTGCAACGAAACCGTCGCGAGCGTGACGGTCGCGAGAAGTAGCGACGATACGATCGCTCCGAGGGTCGAGTTGATCGCGCCAGCCCGCGTGCGGGCCGGGACGTCGCTGCGCGCGAATGCGCTGGCAAGCGACAACGTGGGGGTGTCCGAGGTCGAGTTCGTCGTAGACGGGTTGATCGTCGCGACCCGCACGGAGGGGCCGTTCGGGTTTTCCTACAACGCGCCGTCGAACGGGCAAACGAGCCTCGAAGTCCGAGCGGTCGCGCGCGACGCGGCGGGCAACGAGGGGCAGGCCACCGCAACCGTCGCCGTCGAGAGCACTCCCGACGAAACACCGCCTGTCATCGAGGCGCTGCGGGTCCCCGAAACCGCGGCCCCTGGCGATGAAGTCGTGGTCGTCGCAATCGTCGACGACGAAAGCGGAATTGCCGAGGTGCGTTTCAGCATCGAAGGCGATCCGGCGGCTGTCGATGAGACACCGCCTTTCGAGGTCGTCCTCGAAATCCCGCCCGACGCGATCGTGGGCACGACGATCACAGTGCAAGTCGAAGCGGTCGATGTCTCGGACAACTCGGCCTCGACGACAGGGAGCATCCTCGTAGTTGCCGATTCGGATACGAATCCGCCGGCCCCGGTTTCGATCCAGGCGCCCGCGCAGGCGTTGGCTGGCCAGATCGTGCAGGTGACCGGATCTGCCAGCGATGACAGCGGGGTTCGCAAAGTCGTATTCCGCGCGGATGGCGTCGCAGTCGCGGAAGATTTCTCCGCCCCCTACGCGATCGATTTGGCGGTCCCCATCGATTCCGCGCCCGGGACATTGATCGTGTGGACGATGCGCGCGATCGACTTTGCGGACAACGCGACGGAGACGGCCCCGGTATCGACCCGCATCGTTGCGCCAGCGGGCGGAGCCGTCGCAGGCGAAGTCTACGACGACGCAACGGGGTTGCCGCTCGCAAACGCGGTCGTCGGTGTAGTCGAAGTGCGCGGTGAAGAACCCGATCCACCGATCGAGGCCACCACTGACGATCGCGGTCGCTATCGGTTTCCCGTTTCCGAAGGTACCGCGCGGCTGTGGATATCGGCGCCGAACTACACCGATGCAATCCGCGTCGTCCAGGTCGAGCGGGACCGCGTGAGCGTTCCGCTCGACGCACGCTTGACACCTCTCGCCGCCCCGACATCGATTTCGGCACTGGGCGGAGGGCGTGTCTCCGTCGCGTCGCAGAGCGTGGCGGTCACGGTACCGGCAGGTGCGCTTTCGGCTGACGGCTCGTTCAGACTCACGCCGCTGAGCGGTCAGGGGCTGCCGGCTCCGCTACCGCTCGGATGGACCCCGGTTCGGGCATTCAGGCTCGATTCGGCGCCGTCGTTCCATCGTTTGGTGACCCTCGAAGTGGGGGCTCTGCTTCGGGCCGACGAGTTAATCGCGGCCCGATTCGATCCGGGCACCGCGAAATGGGTGAGACGTGACGCGGTGACTTCAGGAGAAGTCCTCGAAGTGAGCGTCGGACAGGTCGGGACGATCGCATTGGTGCGACCGGACGACTCACCACAATCGCCAGCGATTCCGGGAGTCGCTGGACCGCTCACGGGCGTCGCGGCCGTTTCACTGTCGATCGACGCGAGCGCTGTGATGCTGCCGAGTCCACGTGTGTTGTTTCTCGAGCCCGGTGCACGATCGCGGGTCACCGCCCGAATCGGCAACGATGCGCCGCTTCCGAGTGGTACGACGATCGCGGTCGATTTTTTCGAATCCTACGACCGGTCCGATGGCAGTGTTCTCCTCCCCGATTCCTCGACGCAGGATTTTCTGCTGTACCAGCGGGAGGTCGGGTTCGAGAGTCGCTTCGTTGCGAGTCCGTCGGAGAGCTTTGATCCGGCGCTGCTGGAACAGGGAGCCATCACGCTGGCCGCGCAGCGAACCGGACTGGGGACGGCGCGCGGGCTGATCGGCGCGAGCGGTCGCGAAATCGCCGCGTCCGATCACTCGCTCGTCGTTCCCGGCGGTGCCTTCACTGAACGGACCTCTGTCGAACTTGCCGCGATCGATCCTGTGGAATCGGGCTTGGCCGATGATCCCTCTTTCGAGGTGTTGGCGGGTGCGCGCATCGAGCTGGGTGCTGAACCACTGGCGACCTCGGCAGAGTTGGCGGTCGCGGTTGGGGGTCTGTCTCCCATGGATGTGGTGTTGGTCGTTCGAGTGGTTCGGGTTCGCGGTGTTACACGACATGAATTCGTCGCGATCGCGAACGTCGATGGCGACGTCCTGCGCGCCGATGCCGGTGCAGCCGGCCTGCCGCTTCCCGGGATCCGTCGCGAAGGACGTTATTTCTTCGTACGCATGAACGAGCCGGTTGCGTTCGCGACCGGACAACTGCTAGCAGGTGCGGGCCCGGTTGCCGTCGGTTTGGTAGCCGTCGAGAGGCTTCCGTTCGTCGGTCGCACCGATTCTGCTGATCCGAACTTCGTAGCAGTCGAAACGCTCGGGATTTCGCAGGTCACCGGTCTGGATCTCGAAGACGGTGCCGGAGCGCAAGAGATCGTCGACTTCGCCGCCGCGGGTGCGATCACGATCGTCGATCTGACGGTCGCGTTGGTGCGCCCGATCGTGGTCGCCGTGGATCCCGCCGACGACAGCGACGCTGTTGCCGCATCCACGAACGTTGGCGTCCGCTTCTCTCGACCAATGGATCCAACCAGCCTGAATGACGTTTCGTTTCGGTTGCTCGGCGATGCCGGTGTCCCGCTCGAAGGATCCCGATCGCTTTCGGCCGATGGCTTGCGGGCGGATTTCCAGCCGCGCGAACCCCTCGCCGGCGAGACGCTTCACGCGGTCGTGCTGACGCCCGGGCTACGCGACATCTTCGGGAATTCATTGCTGGGCGGCGAGGCCGATCAGAGCTTCCGGGCGAGCTTCACTACCGCTGATACGACTGCGCCAGCTCGGCCCGATGCCGGACAGATCGATGTGGGTACTCCGGTTGGCGGTCAGCTGGCGGTGTCTGGCACACAGGGAACCGTCGAGCCGGGTACGAGTGTGAGCGTCCTGAATCGCACGACAGGTGTAGTCACCGCAGTGACCGCCGGTGCTGACGGAAGCTTCGCGCTCAACGTCAGCGCGGGGCTGCTCGACGGTCTTGATCTGCGGATCGTCGATGCGGGTGGCAACGAGACGAGTGTACCGCTGGGTCGCCCAACGCCACCGCCCGGCGTCGCCGTGCTGGGCGACTCTGGTGGTGTCGTGCAGGGCGAAGCAGGTCTCGGCGCGGTGATTCCGGCCGGGATCCTTCCGGTCGACACGATCGTGAGTATTACGCCAGCCGACATCGATGGCCTGGCGCTTCCTTTCTCGGACGAGTTGGAAGGTTTCGTCGCAGGCGCGTTGGACATCGACATGGGTGGCGTCGAAATACCGAACGTCCTGGAACTCGTGCTCGAAGTCGACGGTGTGTCTTCGGCGCGTGTCGTCGACCGGGTGCCGTTGTTCGACGTGCGACGTGCGATCCAGGTACCGGCTGGACTGGTTCCCGGTGAAACGCTGCGTGTACGGGCGATCGCGAGCGACGAGTTCCGACAATCGAGCGAACTCGTCGTCGAGATTCCGATCGCCGCGGCCCCGGACACGACCGAGCGAAGCCAGAAGCGCCAGGGAATGCCGGTGGTCACGATCACCGCACCTGCTGAAGCCGCGCCGGGCAGCACGATCGAGATCCGGGCGAAGGCCGAGCCGGCGAACATCAAACTCCGATTCCCCGCAGACCCGCAAATGACGGGCGACGAGCAGATCCTGATCTGGGATGTGCGCGAGGTCGGTGGAGAGGTCTTCTGGAACCTTGCCGATCAGGCCGTGCTCAAAACACTGGAAGACGGCAGTCGTATCATCGAGACCACGTCGCCACCGTACCGCGGTGTGCGACGCGACACTGAGAAGCTGGTTGCGACCGTCTATCTGCAGGCGACGATTTCGTTCATTCAGGTGTTGGTCGACACCGTCGCGGGATCTGCCTCGGGTCTGGCTGGGTCGATGATTGCGCAGAGCGGTGCATTCATCGAAGCGGGCGCAGAGATCGCTGCCGGTGTCTCGCTGATCGAGAACTACTCCAGGCCGCGCCCAGTGGATGTCAGTACCTACGAATTCGCGGTGGTCCCCGCGATCGGTGGCATACCCAACACGCTCGATGTGATCGACGGGCGGACGAATGCGCTGCTGTTTCGCAAGGAGATAGAGGCGCTGCCGCCGAATACGTTCTCTGGTGTCGTCGTATTCGGCGAAGACGGTAATGACTTGCAGGTCACCTCCACGACGTCGCTATCGACCGGCGCGGTTCCGCTCGACGCGGGACTCAGCATCGCGTTCTCCCACCTGATCGAAACCGCGAGCGTGACCGACGAAACGCTGTTCATCGAGGACGAAACCGGCGCGAAAGTCCCGGTTCGGATCATCTTCCAGGAGCGCCGTGACGAGCGCATATTCTCTGTGTTGGTCCAACCGATCCAGCAGTTGCGTTCGGGGACGCAGTACCGGCTGGTCGCAACCACCGCCATCACGCGGGTCGGAAGCGACGCGCAGTCGGGCGCGGCGCTGGTTGCCGACTTCGAGCTGCTCTTTACGACAGCCGAATCGGCCGCGGTGATCGGAAGCATCGATATCCCGGCCGCCACCACTTTCGATGTACTGGGCGATCGGGTGCTCGTGACGCAAAGGGGAGGCGACGAAAACGGCTTCGTCGTGGTCGATCTCTCGGACCCGCTGAACCCGACGGTTTGGGGGCAGGTCGATCTCGATGTGCAGCGGCGAGGACCGGTGCGTGCGATTGCCGGAATGGAGGCGTCGTTCTCGCAGTCCAACGGCTTGCCGGTCGATGGTGACCTGGCGCTCGTTACCGCAGGTGACACCGATACGTTCAGCGCGCTTCGGGTCTATTCGCTCGATGCGGACGGCCCGAAGTTGTTGTCGGGGACGGTGGTGGGTGCACCCACCAGTATTCTGCAGGACGCGGCCGAACTGTTGGTCATCCCGATTTTTGGTCGCTCCGGCAACATCGAAACGATCGAGGTCAGCGATCCATTCGCGACGAGTTTGAACGGTATCCCGAGGACACCCGCGATTCCCTGGCGAGTCGAGTCCGACGGCGATCACACCGTGTATTTCGTCAACCAGGGGATCGGCATCATGACAGTCGATCTCGAGCGCGCGATTCCACCTCCTCCCGTCAGTGAGCGAGGCAGCCAATTCGGTCCGTCGTTCTTTCCCGAGGACAAGGTCGGCGCGGTCGTCGTTCTGGATGATCCGTCGTTGGTCGAAGAGAACGATGCATTCTCGATCGACTCACCAGCGCAATTGGCCACCGTTTCGACACCGGCCACGATCAGCGGAACGATTTCCAATCGAGACGTCGAGCGCATCATCGTCAACGGCTTCGAGGCCGAGATCGCGCTGACGCAAGACGGTCTGCCAACGAGCTGGACGGCGGACATCCCGTTGCGTGAGGGCCCGAACGAAGTAATCGCAACGGGCTTTGGTGGCGACGGTACGGATTTCGGGAACGCCCGCAGCCTGGTGATCCGCAATTTCGCAGTGAACCCTCTCGCCGGTCCGGGAACCGTCCGGATCAGTCTCGACCCGATCGTGGTTCTCGGGGAGGGAGCGTCGAGTATCAGCGTGACGGCCAGCGTGACGGATACCGTTCGTTTCGATCAGATCTTCGTCAATGGCGTTCTCGCGAGCAAGAAATTCTGTCCGATCAGCGTCAACAAACCAGAATTGAACTCGTGCGGCTGGTCCGGTTCCGGGACCGTTCAAGTCCCACTCGATGTGGGTGCAACAACAGTCGTCGCAACGGCCATCGACGTCGACGACGATTTTCTCGCCTCGGGTGCATCGTTCCAAGACATGCGGCTCGAAGAATCGTTCGTCGTGACGGCCCGCGCGGGGGTGATCACGCTGTTCGAGGCGGGCGGATTGGTGCCGGTCACCCGCGTCTCGGTAGCCGGGGGCGCATTCCGAGTGTCGGTCGCGCGCAACGTGGCGGTCGATATCGATGACGACGGGCGCTTCGGCTTGACCGAGAACGCGGACGGCGACGGTGTCACGATCTTCGACCAGCGCAAGAATCTGGTACTCGTCGGTGGCGGATCGACGGAAGTCCTGAGCTTTGTCGACATCAGCGAACCGCGCCTCGCGACGGTGATCGGTTCGGTGGATCTGGGCAGTGCTGTCTACCGTAGTGTCGCAATTCCGGGACGAAACCAGGCTTTGGTCGCGACGGCGGCCGGGGTTGCAGTCGTCGATCTTACGCGTGCCCATCTCGAATTCATCGATGAAGACGGCGACGGCTCGGACGATCGGATTCTCGAGGAGATCCCGTTGCCGGGCGCCCGCGATGTCGAAATCGATCTGGAGCGTGGTCTCGCCTACGTGCTCCAACGCAACAAAGGCATCGCCGTGCTGAGTCTGGCCGCATGCGCCCAGGACTATGGAGTCGATGTCAGCCGGGTCTCCGTCGCGCAGGAGCTGCGGTTTTCGACCCTCGAAGAGCAACGCGCCGCACTGCTCGAAGGCATCAAGGACGGACTGAGCCAGCCCGCCTGCAGCTCGTTTCAGATCAATGCGGGGACGGCGCTGTTCTCGCAGGGCAGCAGCGCCTGCATCTGGCGGGAAGATGGTCGGTGCTCGACTGCCTACAAGCCCGGACTCAGCGACTACGACTTCGAGTTGATCGTCCCCGATGGCGACACCTACGAGCCCTCACTCGAGTGCGCAGACGTCATCGACAAAAAAATCAAGGAGCAACCGTTGTTGCGAGAGGCGGACGTCAGCGTCTTCGTTCACCCGCGCAGCACGCTGACTCAGGCGTATCGGGACGTGAGTCCGATCGATGGCAGTTGCGGGGCCGGCAGCGATCGCTTCGGGGATCTGTGCCTCGCGACCAACGGCCTGTTCTTGAAATGGCTGCTGGAAGGCGAATTCGTTCGCGACGGCAGCACGATGTACAACGATGGCCTCAGCTTCGAGGGCCTGCTCGACATGCTGCGCTCGCCGATCGATGCGGACAGCGTTCGGGTCGATCCGAAGACCGACACGCCGATTCCGATCCTTGTCGCCGACGCCGAACCTGAGCCGAGCCACATCCCGCGACTCGAGGGGATCGGCTGGGCGTGTCTGCAGGACTTCGCGTTGAATTCGTCCGGAGCACGAATTCGAGTGAAAGGAGAGGGACTCGGCGACGTCCCGGTTCAGTGGCCGTTCTACATCAAAGAAATCCACAAAGCCGCGAAGGCCGGCATTCGAACGGTATACGGCAAGTTGCTCTCTTCGACGCAGGGCAACTCGTTGATGCTCGAATCCACGCGCGCGGAATACGAGAGTACCCGCGGTTGCCTCACGCAGGTGTCGGACCCCGACGCCCCGAGCATCGGTATCGACGACTTCGCGCTCAAGCGTTGCGAAACCTTCGAGGAGTTCGTCGCATCACAGGCTATTCGGAGCGTCCGCCGTGATCTCGGTGTGCTCTCCGAAGACGAGGCGTTGCTCGCCTACCAGATGTTCCGACGCAAATCCGATGTGGGCACGCAGATCCGAGACGAAGAAGGCGCCAACGAATTCATCAGCTCGGTGATGACTTTCATCGACGGGGTCCGATCGGACCCGACGCTCGAAGCGATCTTCGAAGATACCGTCGACAACTTCACCGATGCGGCAGTCCGCGAGATGAACCTCGGAAATTGCGAAGACGAATTCCTGCCGCTGTTCAAACCCGAATTGGGTGCCGAAGAGCTCGAGTTCAAAATCCCGGCTCGACTGTTCAATGGAGGCTACGAAGCCGCGTCGGGCGTCGACGTCACGTTCTTTCACGATGGTGTCGAGCAAAAACGCCTCGTCGCGCCGGCCTTGCGGCCCGGCGAAAGCCGCTTCCTCGACCAGAAGAGCTTCAAGGTGAATCCGGTTCTCAACGGGATTCATTCGGTGGAGTTCTTCGTCGATGCCGCATCCCGCTTTTCCGAGTACGACAAGGGCAACAATTTCGACGGTCTGTTCTACTACGTTCTTTATCCGAATTCGGATTCGATGCCACCCGACACGCCAGGCGATCGTCCCGAGTCACCAATCCCGATCCCGGAGCCGGCGGCATCCGAGATCTGCCTCGACGAGGGCGACGCGCCGCCGAGCCCCGCGATCGAACTGGTCGCGCTGGGCGGCGGCCAACGCGAAATAGCCGTTGAGGTCGGCAGCACCGTGGTCCTCGAGTGGATCGTCCGCAACCATGGCAACGTCGATCTCAACGGTCTGTTCATCGAGGACTCGCTCGCCGGCATGGTTTCGGTCGGCAGCGTCGCGGCCGGAAGCTCGAAAGTCGTCACCCAGACGTTCACCGTCCCGAATTCACCGATCACGCTGCTTGGGCTGAGCACGGTGGTCGGGATGGACAGCGCGATGAACGGCGTCGGTCCGGTATCGACCTCGATTCGCATCAGTGTTCGCGAACCGATCGGTGGGCCTACGGTACGGATCCTGTCGCCTCCTGCGAGCATCGATCCACAGGATCCGCAGAACCGTGACCCTTGGGATACCAGCGACGAGTCGGTTGTGGTTTCGGGGGTGGTACACAGCGCGCTCGGCGTCCCGGAAGTCACAGTCAATGGTGTCGATGCCAGCGTCACCGGCACCGGTCCCGATTTCGACTTCGTGACGCAGACACCGGTGGCACTGATCGTCGGGTCGAACACGTTGGTTGCGACGGCGATCGATGTGCTCGGAGCGAGCGATGACGATGCGATCGACCTCGAACGAGGCGACGGCGAGGGGCTCCGCGTCATCAAGCTCGTCAACGGCGAAGAGCGCGCTCGCGTCGCGCCGGGCGACACGGTGTCGTACAGCGTTCGCATCATCAACGACGGCCCCGGCGCGGTGCGCGCAGTCACCGCCGTCGATCTCAGCGTCGGCAATACCTTCCCGCAACCGGCGCCGTTCGACCTCCAGGCCGGACAGGAACGGTTGATCGAATACACCTACGACGTTCCGTTGACCTCGACCGGTGGTTACATCGACAACGAAGTCTTCGTCGTGGGCTTCAATGACGCTGGGGAATTGCTCGGCCCCGTGCGCGACCGAGCCGAGTTGTGGATCGGGGACCTGATCCTGATGCCAGACATGATGTTGCTCGGTACCGCGTCCGCCGAAAACCCGGTCGAGCGGCAATTGAAGGTCATCCGGGCGGCCGATGGCGCTGACGTGAGCGCTACGTCGACGGGAACGAACTACCAGGTGATCGGTTTTTCTCCGTTTACCGCGAAGCTGTTCGATGCGATCCGCAACGCGATCCTGGACGACCAGGGAAAGAAGCTGGTCCCGAACATTCCGCTCGCCACGCTGGAAATCGACGCCGGCGGAAAGCTCGTCGCCACCAGCGACGGCCTCGCGGTCGTGCGTGCTACGCACCAGAGCGAATCCACCGAAGGTGAGGAACTCGAGTCGAACTTCGCCGTCGTGATCGTCGGGATCGCGAAACTCAGCGGCATCGAATTCGCACCGCGTTCCGCGTTGTCGCTGGCCGTTCAGGCCGGCGAGCACCTGACCAACGTGATCGAGCGCAAGCTCACGGGTCGCAAGCCCGGGCCCGGCGACCGGTTCAACAACGTCGGCAATCCGCCGATGATCCTGGCGACGACGGGACCGCTCGGTTGTGCCGATCCAACCGCAGCAGTGGCAACGAACTGGATCGCCCGCCACGGCTATGCAGAACTGGTGAGCATCAAACTCGATTTCCTCGGCGGCACGATCAAGGGCGTCGACGTGTTGAAAGCCGCACGCGAGTTGTTGGAAACGATTCCGCCTGTGCAGGTTGGGCCCGTTCCGGTTCCGATCGGCTGGATCCTGGGGCGGCTTCTGACGTTTGCGGCCACCCAGTTGGTCGAGTTCAGCACCGAGCCGGGCGGTGTCGTCACGGTTCGCGACAGCTTCCCGAGCGGGATCGTCTCTGCGCAAGCGACCGGAATCGGAAAGGTGAAGGGCACTTTGGATCTCAGCGAATTTGGTTTCGGGGATCCAGTGAGTGCCGACTTTCTGGTCATCGTCGCGCCTGAGATCCTCGAGACGGAGGTTCGGCTCGATCCCACACGTTTGTCGGTGAATGAAACGGCCGAGATGCACGCATTCGTGAAGCTCGGCTTCAGTCAGGTGAGCCTCGAGATTCCGTTGCCGAGCGCGGGTGAATTGGCGGCGTACGTCGACTCGGATCTTCCCGATCCTGCACAGGCCTACATCGACAAGCTGGTGCCGGGCGGAGTTCTCGGGAGCCTGGGAATCGGGCCGATCGCGATCGGGGTGGTCGACGATGAGCCGTCCGATCCCGAAAACGAATTCTCGATGCGGTTCGAAGTGGGCTTCCGGGACAACAAGCTGCGGTTCACTGACATCGAGATCGGCTTCCGCGCTCCAGGCTTCATGAACGACTTCGAACTCGAGGACAACGGGGTTGCGGTCGGGCTCGACGGCAACGGAAATCCGCAGTCTCCGATCGAGCAGGGCTTGCTCTCGACCACGCTCGGCGTTCGTGGGGTATCCCCCGGGTTGACGCACTTGAGCGTCGAGACCTGCGCACCCTTCCTGGGCGATCCGGTCGAAGACCGATTCCCCACTGCGGGAGGCGGCGCTGAGATCTTCGTCGATCTGCTTCCGGTCGCGAACGGCGCGTTCGTGCAGACCGTAAAGAACCAACCGGTCGTCGTCGCTCTGACCGGTACCGATCCGCAGGCGGATCCACTTACGTTCGACGTCGTGCAGGGCCCGCAGCACGGCGTGCTCGGCCTGATCCAATCGACGGGCAATACCAGCGCGACCGTCGAATACACACCCAACACCGACTTCGTGGGGAATGACTCGTACACCTTCAC
>JAJDAM010000448.1 GCA_029261905.1 Deltaproteobacteria bacterium | reverse complement strand
AAGCCCGATGCTGCTTGCGAACATCGGACACGACCTGCAGGCCATCTCGGAGGGCCGCTTCATTCTCGGCCTGGGTTCCCAGATCAAGCCGCACATCGAAAAACGCTTCTCGATGCCGTGGTCGAAACCGGCGGCAAGAATGCGCGAACTCGTATTGGCCATTCGAGCCATCTGGGAAGACTGGAGCGGCGGCACGAAACTCGACTTTCGCGGAGAATTCTACCAACACACGTTGATGACACCGTTTTTCAACCCCGGCCCAAACCCTTTTGGCGATCCCCGAATCTTCGTCGCCGGCGTAGGGCCACGCATGACCGAGGTCGCGGGCGAAGTTGCAGACGGCTTCATCATCCACCCCTTCCACACACCGGAGTCGATACGGGACACGACCTTGCCGGCGATCGAAACGGGACTCGCAAGGGCGGGGCGCAAGCGCGACGAGTTCGAGATTTCTCAACAGGTCATGATCGTGAGCGGCCACGACGACGAGACGCTCGAAAATGCCGACACGCAGGTGCGAGGCCAGATCGCGTTCTACGGGTCGACACCGGCCTATCGCGGCGTGCTCGAATCCCGAGGTTGGGGTGACCTTCAACCCGAACTCAACCGGCTCTCGAAACTGGGTCAATGGCCCGAGATGATCGGCTTGATCAGTGACGAAGTACTCGAGTCGATTGCCGTCTGCGGAAGACCGGGCGAACTGGCGGCCAAGATACGCATCCGCTGCGGTGACGTGGCGGACCGAGTCAGCCTGGTCGCCGCCTACGCGCCGGACCCCGAGGCATGGAGCGATGTGGTTCGGGACCTGAAGGCGGGCGACCACTAGCGTGCGTGTGTTGGCTCGGGTCTGCACCATCGCATTGCTGATCGCGCTCGCTCAGACGGCAGGAGCTGGCGAGGCCGCCTGGACGCAGGTCCTGGAAAAGGACGGCGTCGTCGTCTCTGAAAGGCCGGACGGCGAGGGAAGGCCAGTTCGTTCCAAGGCGACGACTCACATCGATGCAACGATATTCGAGATTCTCGCCTACTTGCAGGACGACGCGATTCGGACCCGGTGGCTCGATCGCTGTACCGAGGCCCGATCCCTCGAGGAGCGCAGCCGCTGGGATCGACTGAGCTACACCCGGTTCGCATTGTGGCCATTTTCGGACCGCGATGTAGTCGTCGAAAATCTGATCACAGTCGGTCCGGATGCAGCTTCCGCCGAGGTCCGGATGCGAAGCGTCGACACGGACTTCCAGCCCCCAGTCCCCGGCGTCGTCCGAATGCCCTGGATGCGTGGCGAATTTCATCTCGAGCAGATGGATGAAGGAACCCAGATCGATTTTTCGTTGGCGCTGGAGCTGGGCGGCCGGGTGCCGGCAAGGCTCGAACTCTACGCAAGACAGAAGATCCCGCTGGAATCGCTGCGAAACCTGCGCAAACAGGTCCCGTCTTCCCGGGGCAACTACGCGCCGCTCGTCCGCAGCTGGCGGCGGGAACTCTCGGTGATGCCGTGATCGACACAGAAAAGCTCCCTACCGCTGCGACCGATCCGACCGATGCTATGTTCGCACCATGACACTGCGCATCGGCAATGCCGAACTTTTCGGAGTGACTGAATCCAGCCTGACCCTGTACTTCTCGATCGAGACGGACGACGGACCGGTCGACGCACCCGCGATGATTCAAATCGACGGAGAGACGCGCCACGTCAGCGAGGGGGTCAGCGGCACACGGCGAGTCGAGATCGCCGACCTCGACCCTGCCACGCAGTACCGGGTCGAAATCGAGACGAAAGATGGCACCGCGGCGATCCATGACGGCCCGTTCCCGGCGACTGCGACCACGCTTCCGGAGCCGACCGGTGCGCTCAGCGCATCGTTCGCGACGCTGAACGATCTCCACTTCGGCGAGCCGCGCTTCGGTGGTGTACTGCGCCCTGACGGTGAGCCGGACGAGGATCGTCCTGGGTGGGCTTTCGTTCGGGAATCCGACGACGAAGTGCCGTACTGGAAATACATGAATGAAGATGCCATATCCGAAATCAACTCTCTCGGCGTCGACGCGGCCATCATCAAAGGAGACATCGCCGATCGCGGCCTTCCCGAGCAGTTCGCGGCCGCCGCCGATGCTTTCTCCAAATTCGAGATGCCCCACCACGCGTTCCTTGGAAACCACGACTACTACGCGCGCAATATCTCCGCCGATGGACGGCCGGGCGTCGAAGTCGATGGCTACGCGCTACTCGACCAACCGCCAGCCCCCCGTACCGTCGACCTCGGCGGCTGGCAGCTGATCCTGCTCGAGACGACCATTCCCGGTGACCATCATGGAGAGTTCGACGAAGAGCGTCTGTATTGGCTCGATCAGGCGCTGTCGCGCTCGCGCGATGCGGCGATGCCGACGCTGGTTCTGATGCACCACCAACCCGTCCCTCCCGAGCATGCAAGCAGCTATCCGAATACGATCGGCATCAAACCGAACGACTCGCTGGCGCTGTTCGAGTTGATCGGTTCGAATCCACAGGTACGGGGTGTGCTGATCGGGCATACGCATCGCAACCGGGTTCGAAGGTATGCCGAATCGGGGAACGTGCCGTTCATCGAGGTCAATTGCACCAAGGACTACCCGGGCGGCTACGGGCACTACCGCCTGTTCGACGATGGGTCGTTCCAACAACAAGTGCACCGGACCTCGACCGCACGAGCGCTCGCGCATTCGACACGCTGTGCGACGTTTTTCCAAGGCGGATATCGGGATTTCGCGCTCGGCTCGCTTTCGTCTCGAAGCTTCGTCGTGCCCTCCTGATCGGCCGGGGTTGACTCGGGAGGATCACCGATGAACGCCGAGCCCGCGCTGAAGTTTGCTGCATCTCTCGCGTACGTGGATCCCACGGAGTTCTGCGAGATTGCGCGCTGTGCTGACGAGAACCAGTGGGACACCCTGGTGGTATCCGATCACCTCGTCTATCCGGAAAAGGTCGACACCCCCTATCCGTACACACCCGATGGGGAAATGCGCTGGGACTCGCAGGCCCCCTGGCCCGATCCATGGGTCGCGATCTCCGCAATGGCCGCAGTGACCGAACGGATCCGATTTCTCACCGGTGTGTATGTACTTCCGCTTCGCGATCCGTTCTCCGTTGCGAAGGCGGTAGCCACCGCTGCCGTAATGAGCCACGACCGCGTTTCGCTCGGCTTCGGGGTGGGATGGATGCGCGACGAGTTCCTGCTCACACAGAAGCGTTTCGAGGATCGCGGCAAGCGAACCGACGAGATGATCGAGGTGATGCGCGCGCTGTGGAAGGGAGGAATGGTCGAGTTCCATGGCGATCACTACGATTTCGAAAGGCTCCAGATGACGCCCGCACCGAGGCGTGCGATCCCATTGATCGGAGGTGGCCTTTCGCGGCCCGCTCTTCGACGCGTCGGCCGGCTGCTCGACGGCTGGATCTCCGACCTTCACACGATCGATCAACTAAAGAAGATCATCTCCGAGATTCGCGGTTTCCGGCGGGAATTCGGGCGCGGTGACGAACCACTGCAGATCACCGGGGCGTGTAGCGACGCCTTCGGGATCGATGGGTACAGAAGGCTCGAAGAGATCGGTGTCACCCACGTGCTCACGATGCCTTGGATGTTCTACAGCGGCGCGAAGGCCACACTTGCCGAAAAGCTCGATGGCCTGAAACGCTTCACAGCAGATGTCATTGAACCCATGTCGAATCGCTGAGACTCTCGGCCAACCCGTCGGG
>JAJDAM010000447.1 GCA_029261905.1 Deltaproteobacteria bacterium | reverse complement strand
AGGGGCTTGCCCACTCCCATCTTTCAGCGCTGCGAGAGCCCCTATTCAGGCAGCTTCGACCAGTGCGAGAGATCGCGCCCCAGAGTTCGGGACAGCACCTCGATATCTGCTCGGAACTCATCGACCAGTCGGGCCCGGAATTCCGGGTCGGGAAGACTCGGCTCCTTCGTCTCCATCGTGAAGCGCTCCAGCCGCTTGAACAGACCGAACGTGGTCAAGATCCCCATGCGGCTCTTCAGCCGGGATGCTGCGGACCAGGTCGCAAACAGCAGTCGTCCCGCGTGGCGGTTCCGATAGTCCCGGCGAACGTTGGCCTTGGCGAATTCCTCGCGTCCGTCGTCCGGCAAATCGAGGAAACTCAGCACGCTCTGGTAGACGGCCCGGGTCTCGCGAGAGAAATCGTCGAACAAGATGATCTTGACTTGTTCGCGTGGGAAGATCTCCAGCAGACGTTCGACCTGCTCGCCGAGCTTGCAGGCCTCCCCGTACAGGAACGTTCGCGGGTCGTAGCGCGTGTTGCGATTCTTGGGCAGGGATTCGGGGTTTCGCCGTTCTTCCTGCAGATCCCAGGCGCGTCGCAGGTCAGGCTCCGATTCGGCAAAGTCTCGAAGGAGCTGCGCGTGCAGCGACGGGGTCATCTCGATGGGATTTCGGAGCATCGCGATGATCTTGGCGTCCGGGTCGAACCGGCGGATATTGGTCAACGCCTCGCGGGAATACAGATACCAGCTGGACGCCTCCCCGATCCGGGTGCACTCGGGACCCGCGCGATCGAAGAGCTTGAGGTAGTTCTCTTCGGTAGTCACGTAGCGGTGCGACGGAAAATCGGTCGCGAAGTAGTGCGGCTCTTTCGGCTCACAGAAGAACGTACCCGGATGGTCGAGCAGATACTGACGAAGAGCGGTGGTACCGCACTTCGGAGCGCCAACGATGAAGAAATTGGGTCGGGCCATGACGGTGTCTGTTATCGGTCCTTGCGCTGACTTTCGTAACCTACGTCGGAGCTTAGAGTAGCCGCACCGGGCCCACTGGGGCGACGCCATCGCCCGCGTGATGCGCGGCTACGATCCGTCGATGCCGGTGAGTTGCCGGGCGTCCGCCGCGATTTCCGTCAGCGCCCTTCCCCACGTGCGCTCCCAGGTGAACCGAGTCCTCACCTCCTCGCACGCAGCCTGCCCCAGTTCGCCTGCAAGTCCCGGAGTCGCGACGAGCCTCGCCGCGGCATCCGCCATCGCTTCCGAATCGTCTGGACGGAACAACAGGCCGGTTCTTCCGTCCTCCACGACTTCGCGGCTCGCCGGCGTTTCCGACACGATCGGTGCGAGCCCGGCCGCCATGTATTCCGGCACCTTGACCGGGACGATGATTTCGCCGCCGATCGACATCACCACCGCGGCATCCATCGCCGACAGCCAGTGCGAAACCTCTTCGTGGGGAACCCGCCCTTGCCGGATCACCAGATCGTCGACACCCAACTGGGTCACCTTCGCATCGAATCCTTCGCGATTCGGTCCGTCGCCCACCACCAGCCAGTACACCGGCCCGACACCGCGATCTCGCAGGATGGCCGCCGCCTCCGCGATCATGTGAACCTGATGGAACCATGCGTACGACCCGACGAAACCCACCACGAGAGCGTTCTCGGGGATCTGCATCTGTTGGCGAATGCGCTTGCCGGCTTCCGGATCGCGGCTGAACTGCTCCGGATACACCGCGTTGTGACTGACGACGATGCGTTCGAGCGGCACGCCGTAGTCCGCGGCGATATCCCGCTTCCACGCCTCCGAAACCACGACGACTCGAAAAGCCGCACTCATCCGGGCGCGATCGGCCTCCAATGCGCGCGCCCGGAACAGCGAATGGTCGTACTTGACCAGCGCATCGATCCATTCCAGCACATACGGAATGCCGAGTTCGCGAGCGACCTGCATCGGAGCCAGGTGCAGCCGCGACGCCCGGTGCCAGATCAGCTCGGGTTTGTTCGACGCGAATCGCTCGATCAGGGTCGCCTTCAACAACTTGTCGTGTCGGATATCGCGAAACTCGGATACCGAATAGCGCAACGGTGCCGCGAAGCCCTTCATTCCGGGCTCTGTGGTCCACGATCCGGCTTGCTTCGGTTCGACGGGTACGCCCTTCGATGGGTCGGCCCCGCCGACGATGTCCCCACCACAGACCTGCTCGACTTCGAATCCCAGCTTGCGCCAGGTTTCGCAGATGGAGTCGATCTTCCGGCTCCTTCTCGCCAGATACGCACTCCGGTCTGAACGGACGTACAGAATCATCACTGCCCTTTTCGATTCAGTCTACTGAGCACCGGGTGGCTGTCGACTCGATGCTCGACCGCTTCAGGCTGAACATCGAGACCGGAGCCGTGCACGCATCGGCAGGTTCGCGTAGACCGTGCCCCCCGCGTCGACTACGCTCCGGGCGGGGGTGCAATCCGCTTGACTGTCCGCAGACCGCGCAGGCTTGCAGCGGTGAATCTTGGGTGGGGACTGGGGGCGGCGATCGGAGCCCTGATCGGCTGGATGGCCTTCGTCAGCCACGCCGACGAGGGGCATCCCAGCCTCAACACCCGTCCTGACACGGAACAGGCGACGCGATTCGACGAGGTCCGCGTCCCACTGCTTCCGATTCCCGAAGACTGGGTGTTCAACGACACCTGGAAGATGCGAAAAGTCGGTGCGAAGGATTTCTACTTCGTCGAAAACGGCCCGTTCGCTCGGGTGCATGCGCTGGCACGGCCCGCGCTCCATCGTTCCCTGTACGAAACGGGCATTCTGCAGCGCACGATCCCGGGCTTTCTCGGCATGCGATACCTCGTGTTCTTCGGCGATCCGTCGGGCGCCAACAAGGCCGAGCGGGCACTGGTCGAGCAGTACATCGCGAACCAGTGGCCCATCTGGTCGGTCTCGTATGCAACGGCGCGGGAGTTGCCCCTACCCAGTCAGCGCAGTTTCGATGTCATGGGGGACCTGTGGGTCGGCGACGGCGCCACGGAATACATGACCTATCGCCTCGAGGGCGTCATCAACTACCTGCGCTCGGCGAAGCTCGGGACGTTCTCGTCCACCGGACACACCCACGCGGATTCGTGGGCCCGCTACATGGAAAACCAGCTCGTTCCCGAACTGAGAAAGGTGCTTCCCGCCGCGTTGAAGCCGGGAGCGTTCGATCCGCCTGCCCGTTGGAGCCATACCGACGCGCGAACGCTGAGCAACGCATTCATGCGGACCTACTTCGAGAAAATCGGGCGACCGATCGCGTGGGGGGGCTACCTCTCGCCGTATTATCTGGCGTCGATGCCCGAGAACCGGGCCGTGGGTGACCGCAATTCGAACCCGCTCTACACCGCCCGCGCCCGCGGGATCATGCGAAGCGCGGGTGGAAACAAGTTCTATATCAGCTGGCAGACGACCGAAGAAGTCGCCCGATGGATGGGCCACAGTGCGGGCAACGGTGTCATCCCGGCTCGAAACGAAGCCCATGGCTACAACCTCGAGCACATTCGCAACATGATGTGGCGTCCGTTCCTCACGGGCGCCCACTACTCGGTGTTTCACCGCGCGCCAATCGGCTTGATCAACGACGTGGAGCAGGACGGTCACCACGAAGTCAACGCGATCGGAGAGACGTTCCACGACATCATGGACATGTCCGAACACCTTCCGGACCGGGGGGTGGCCGTCGCTTCGGTCGGACTGCTGCTCGACGGCGACCGCAACATCGCGACCCACCAGCACCGGCCCACCGAGAGCTACCTCGGCTTGAAGACACGGATCGACGACGCCGACTACATGATCAACGGTCTTCTGTCCCACCTGTTTCCGGTTCACGAGGCCACTGCCGGTTATGGATTGCCCAATCGGTACGCGCCCTACGGAGAAATCTTCGACATCCTGTCTCCCAATCAACGCGGTGTACCGATCTCGCCGGAGTCGCTCGCGAACTACAAGATTCTGTTCGACATGGGGGGGCTGCGGATCGACGATGAGTATGCGCGCGTACTCGAAGCCTATGTTCGAAACGGCGGCGTGTTGGTGATGAATGCCGCGGACCTGGGCCAGCACCTGAAGCCGGGCTTCTTCGGGGTCTCGCTGTCGAGCCAGTCGAAGAAGGGAAGACAAGTCGTGAGCGTTCGCGAGGGTCGGTCTTTCCGCGAAGAAGCCTTCCGCTATGCCCCGTTGACGCCGGCCGGCGCCGAGGTGCTCTACACCGTCGATGGTCATCCATTCGTCACGCTTCAGCGGGTTGGCCGAGGTCATGCGATCCTGGTTTCGAGCCCGATGATCCAGGACGCCACGGTGAAAGACCGGCGCTCGGGCAGCGCTCCTGTGTTCAGCAACCGTCCGCTGTTGAAGATGGTTCCCCACCTGATGGATCGACTGACGGCCGGGACCATGCCGATCGAACTTCGCTGTGCGCCCGAGCATCGCAAGGACCTGACCTGGTGGGTGCACCAGAAAGCAGGATCGTGGCTGGTCTTCGTCCAGAACTACAACCAGAACAAACGCTTCGAACGACGCGGCGGCACGCTGTTCAACATCATCGGCGATTACGAATTCGAGCCGATCGAATACGAACTGGTGAGTCGGGTTCCCGTCGTCGACGTCGTGGATCTCTACGGTCGCAGGAACATCCCATTCGAACAGAAGGGACGCGAGATCGTGGCGACCGACTACGCGCGCTGGGGAGACGTTCGGATCTACGAATTCTCCGAGAAGCCGATCGAATTGACGAGAAGCCGGTTCGTCGATTATGCAAAGGACCGACCCGTTCGCGCCTCCGGCACACTGGTCCGGCCGGTCCACAAGCCGAAGCCAACCGACCCGACGACCAAGCGCTACTCCGCTTCATTGGCCGTCGATGGAGACCTCGACAATCGCCGATTCTGGCAATCGGGCCGCGATCGCGACGTCAAGATGAAGGACTGGCACGACACGCTTCCGCTTCCGGCCTGGCTCGAGGTCGACCTCGAGCAGGAGAGAATCGTCGACCATGCGACGATTCAATTTCATCATCGCCCCGTCCAGGACTCGCCGGACATGGTGCCCACGATCATCCGATACACCATCGAAGTGTCCGAGAACGGCCGAAGCTGGAAGCAGGTCGTCGACGAGTCGCAGAACTCGAAACCGCTGCGACGCCGCCCCGTCACGAAATGGTTCGATCCGATCAAAGCGCGCTGGGCACGCGTCACGGTGCTGGCGAACTCGGACCGTCGCGGCGCGCAGATCGTCGAGTTCAGCATCCACGGTCGCGACCGGGAGAACTTCACCGCCGAAAGGGAATCGCCCTGGCCCCCCGAAAGGCCCTGGTTCCCGCGCGCCGTGCAGAACTGGCCCACGTCGAAACAGATCTTCCTCGCGGACCGCGACCCGATCTCGGTCCGAAATCGAACCGGCAAGGGCAAACAGATCGAATTCGCCGAGGAGACGATCCGCGCGGAGTACGACTCGATGTGGGGTGGCCAGCGCTACCCGAAGGTGCTCGATGTCTCGGCCCCACACGAGGTGAGCTACGCGATCGCGCCCGACGCGCAGTCGTTCGTCGCGGTGGCTGGTTTCGCGCGCCTGTTCGCCGACCGTCCCGGCGTGACCTATCGCATTTTCGTAGACGGGCAGAAGCGCTTCGATTCCGGCGACTACTACGGCTTCGATGCACTTCCCATCGCCGTGGACGTTCGCGGTGCCGGCACGCTGAAGATCGTCGTCGACGACATGCGAGACGGAACGAACGCCCACCAGGCGTTGCTCGCCGAACCCCGATTCCTGCTGAAATAGCCGGATGTCGTTTTCCGTGACCCGCCGAGGCCGGGGCCTTGAGATCGATCGCGCGTCGGGACTATTCTCGCTGCCCAGATGGCCCAACCTCACATCGTGCTGATCGACCCACGGCAACACCTCAAAACACAGCGGATTCGTCGTGTCCGCGGGCTGGTGGATGCTCTTCAATTCGGCTGAGTTCCTCTTCGCGTTTCTGCCGATCGTTCTCGTCGGTTTCCTGTGGCTCGGGAAGTACTCGTCGGCGCGGGCCCCGATCGCCTGGCTGCTCGGCGCGTCGCTGTTCTTCTACGGCTGGTGGAATCCCGCGTATCTGGTGCTGATTGCGGGATCCATCGGGTTCAACTACACGATCGCCCGGCTGCTGCAGCGGCGCCCGTCTCGCGGATTATTGCTGCTGGGCGTAGGGGTCGACCTGCTGTCGATCGGATACTTCAAGTACGCGGGTTTTCTCGTCGACAACCTGAGTGCGCTGGCAGGAACCGACTGGCACATCGCGCACATTCTGTTGCCGCTGGGAATCTCGTTCTTCACGTTTCAGCAGATCACCTATCTCGTCGACGTGTACCGCGGCGATCGTCCTGAACGTGATTTCATACGCTACGCGCTGTTCGTGACTTTCTTCCCGCAATTGATCGCCGGGCCGATCGTGCACCACGGTGACATGCTTCCGCAGTTTCGACGATTCGCCGACAGAGGCCAGTCGACACGGCGGCTCGTGATCGGCGCAACCGTGTTCATTGTCGGCTTGTTCAAGAAGGTCGTCGTTGCCGACGGACTGGCGATCTGGGCAACTCCGGTGTTCGCCGTGGCCGACCAGGGCGCGCCGCTCGGTGCACTCGAGGCCTGGTGCGGCACGTTCGCCTATACGTTCCAACTGTACTTCGACTTCTCCGGCTACTCCGACATGGCGATCGGGCTCGGGATGTTGTTCGGCATCCAGCTTCCGATCAATTTCAACTCGCCGTATCGGGCGCACAGCATCATCGAATTCTGGCGCTGTTGGCACATTACGTTGTCGACCTTCCTGCGCGACTACGTCTATTTCCCGCTGGGTGGGAATCGTCTGGGGCCCGTTCGCCGCTACGTGAACTTGATGCTGACGATGCTGATCGGAGGCCTGTGGCACGGCGCGGGCTGGAACTTCGTGCTGTGGGGCGGTTTGCACGGGTTGTACCTGGTCGCGAATCACCTGTGGCGCGCCGCGCGACCCACCAAGACCGCCAGCCAGCCGCTCACACAGTTCGTGTGCTGGGCGTTCACACTGTTGGTCGTTGCGATCGCGTGGGTGCCCTTTCGCGCCGAGACCGCGGCCGGATCGACCGCGATCCTGCACGCGCTGACGGGCGCTGCGGGATTCAGCACCCCCGTGCCCGATCTGGTCTTCGGAGTTCGAGAAATCGGGACGCTGCTGGCGTTGGCGATCGCGGTGCGCGTACTGCCGAACGTCTACGAATTCATGCGCGAGGCTGCGCCCGAAATTCCGGCCGTACGAGGGGCGCCCCGCGGCTTGCGGCTCGGTTGGCAGATGCAACCCCGCTGGGCGGTGGTGGTCGGAATCATGGCGGCGCTATCGCTCATCAGCCTTCACCGCGTGAGCGAGTTCCTCTACTTTCAATTCTGAATTCTCAACCCTGGCTTTCCAACCCAGACGAACGTCACATCCAGAGTTTCCGACGGAGCTTGATCGGGCATGAAGCACGGAGTCGAGTTTCGAGTGGGAATGATCGATTGACCGGCCGCGAATTGCGATACCTGCTGGTCGCCGGGGTGACGGCTGGCGCGCTCGTCGCCGTGACGATGATCTTCAACATGCTCGTCGATCCGCTCTGGATGCTGGGCGGCAATCAAATCGGCCGAAACTTCATGACACGGGAACGCCTCGCCAAAGCACACCTGTTCATCAACCAGGCGGACGCGGTCGATTGCATCGTACTGGGCAGTTCGCGCGCAACGCTGTTGAACGCCGGACGCATCGAGCGGAATCGCTGTTTCAATTTCGCATTCTCCGGCGGATCCGTCGAAGCCTACATCGACTATGCGCGTTGGGTCGCTCATTTCGGAGGCCCGATCGCTCAGGTCATCGTCAGTGTCGACAGCTACAACCTCGGGCCCGATTCCGACGGACCCGAGACCTACGATTTCATCCGCAATCTCGAATCACCTCCGACTCTGCTGGAGGAATACGCGAATCTGAGCATCCTGCGTGCGTCGATTCGTTCCGCACTAGGCTACACGAGATACCATCGGGCATACGATGAGCAATTCCGCGGCGTGGTATTGGACAGCGCACCTGCCTACCAACCGCCGAGTCAGTTGGGCCGGAAAGATGCCCTCGTGCCCCGCGCGTTGCTTCGCCACATCGGACCTTTTTCCAATGAAGCCAAACCTCGTCTCGAGCGGCTCCGACGGGTATTCCCGAATGCCCGGTACGTCGGCTACGCGCCGCCGCTGCACCCTTCGTGGTTTGCGCAGATGCGCGCACAGGAAACGCTGGATGGCTACATCGACGCGATGTACGCGGCATCACGGGTATTCGACGCGTTCTACGACTTTGGAATTCCGCACGAACTCAACGCCGACACGGCCAACAGCTACGATGGATCCCATTACCGCGAGCAGGTCAACGATCGCATCGCAAGCACGATCAACGGAGTCGACACGGGTTATGGGATCGAGATCAGCGGCCTGGAACGCGACGAGTACCGCGACGCGTTCTTCGAGGCATTGGACCGATACACGGCGCAATCCGGGAGACCGGAGAATCGGGGTGGATCGTAGAGTTGCCTGGAGAAGTTCTGCTTCGTAGGTTCTCCCCATGCGCACCCTCATCGTAGGCGGCGAATACGTCGAGATCGGTTCCGACTGCTACGTGCCTGAACGATGCTGGCGCATGGTGCAGATCTTCTCCGACTGCTTCGCAGAGCCTGTCTTCGCGCGGCGGAAGGTCGTGTCGAGCGACCACGCGCTGTTTTCGAGCCGACTTCCGCCGGACGCAGCACTCTCCCCGGTCGCGCCGAGCGCCCATCGCCCACCCTGGCAACTCGCGCTTCCCGATCTGGATTGGAACCGTGCGTGGTATGAGCGGATGATTTCCGAAGTCGATGCCGTTTATTGTCGATTTCCCAGCTGGGAAGGCATGCGCCTCTTCGAACTGGCTCTCGAGCAGAACAAGATCGTGCTCGCATCGATCCACGGCGATTGGGCCGGCGTGTATCGGCACCTCGCCCAAGGCGCTTCCTTCCCGCGCAATTGGCTGTACAGGCGATTGAGTCGGATCAGCGATCAATCGATGTTGCGAGTTGCACAGACCACTCGCGTGCTCTTCTGCGTCGGTGAACAGCTCTACGAGCAGTACGGCACCAGCGCCCGCGCGGCCGTCAACTTCGCGAATTACCTGCACCGCGAAAGCGACCTGCGCGAACGCGAAGATACCTGTGGCGCGCCTCCATACCGCATCCTGTTCGTGGGCCAAACCGAGAGCCGCAAGGGTGTCGAATACCTGGTTCGTGCGGCGGCAAAGCTGCGCGATTCGGGTACTCAAATCGAAGTGTCGATCGTGGGATCAGGAGAGGAGCAACCCGCGCTGTCGCGGTTGGCCGACAGCCTTGGGTTGGGTCGTGCCGTGCGCTTTCATGGTTATGTGCCGTTCGGTCGCGAACTGCTCGACCTCTACGGTGAGTCCGACCTGTTCGTACTACCCGCGGTCGCGGGCGAGGGCCTCCCGAAGGTGATCGTGGAAGCGATGAGCCAGGGGCTGCCGGTGATCGCGACCGACGTGGGTTCGAGCCGTTTCGCGATCGAGCAATCCGGCGCCGGATTGCTCGTCCCACCCGGCGACGAGGCCGCGCTGGCCGAGGCGATGCAAAGGCTGATCACCGATACCTCGACGCGTCGCGGGTTGATCCGCGCCGGACTGGACTACGCGGCGCGCATGACACTGGACCACCAGCGACGACTCGTAGCGAACGCACTGGCCGAGCACGTGCCGGAACTGCTCTAGCCTGCTAGCCGCCACCCAATGGCTGGACGGCTCAGCGTATCAGCGAGTGTCGACCGACGGGATCCCAGCGGGCGGAAGGTGCCGGGACATGTCGAAACCCCGTCCTGTCGCGAGATTCAGCGCGACGTGGGCGTGCACCAGGAACTCGCGCCAGCGCGGGAGCCAGGCCCGGATCGAACGCGGGGTCACGAGCTTCCGCAGCGGCAGCATCTCGTACTCGTAGAAATTGAAGAACAAATTCAACGCGGTCAGCCGTGACTTCTTCTCCGACGTCACCCGGTATCGAACGCGCTTGCTGATCGCGAGATGGGTGAAGAGATCCTTCGCCATGCAATGTCGCATGATGGCCGCGGCGGTGTGGATTTGAATCGGATGGCTGGCATCGGTGTACGAGTCCAGTTCGCGAACCGTCTTCTGGTAGAAGTCGACTTCGAACAAAAACTGCCGATCGCCGGCAGACAACACGTAGAGCACCGGGTTCGACCGATACAGTCGACGAACGAACCAGGGCATCGCGCGAAACACACCGGAAAAATACTTCTCGAGCGGCTTGAGTGTCATCGTGGCCCGCGCCTCGCGCTCGTAGGTCTGCTCGAGTTTGTCTTTCTTCTGCTCCGCGTAGCTCTCCAGATGGGCCTGTCGGTTCGAGAAGAAATCGTGGTCCTGCAACTCGAATCCGGTCTCGCTGCTCCAGGTGTCTCCAGCCACCATGGGGTGGACACTCGGTGAATCGATGCCGTGAGCCTCGAAGTACTTCTTCACCATCAATGGGGTGGTTGCTTTGTCGTTGAAATGAAAGACCTCCCGGTGCAGGTAGCAGTGATTGCTCGCGAACGGAATGGCGTAATCGGCACCGACCGCACGCGCAAAGAGCGCGAAGTCGCGCACGTAGCTTCCCGGATCGTCGACCAGCGCCGACTCGTCGTCCATGATTTCGAAGCACAACCGCGAGTTCGCCGAACTGTGGCTGCGGAATACGAAATCGATCTTGGGATGGCGCTTCAACAGCTGGTCGAGGGGGGCGCCCATGATCTTGCAGTCGTTGGCGTTCAGGATGACGCGGTCTTTGGTCTCGATCACCAGCGCGCTGTCGAGAAAGATGTGGAAGTGGTAGCTCGTTATCTTGAAATTCTCTGCCAGCTGGTGCGATTCACCGTGACCGAGTTCGACGATGTTGGTGAACCCCATGTCGCGCAGGTCCTGAAACATCCGAGGGCCTGGGGCGCGCGGTATGATGATTTTCGTGTCGAGCGGAAAACGGCGCAGCGATACGCCCTGGAAATGGTCCCAATGGATGTGCGTCAGATAGATGGCGTCGGGCGAAAGTCGCGAGAACAACCCGGGAACGACCGGTGGAAAATTCCACCAGGAACGCCAATACGTACTGCCCGCGAGCCACGGGTCGCAGACCAGCGTGGTGCCGCCCTCGCTGATCGCCAGCCCCGCATGTGACAGGATTTCAAACTTCAATTTGATCCGCACCCACTGCGCGTTCCGCTCCTCGAAGCATTCACGGCCGCGCGTTCGAGCGGGGCGAGGCTTGGTTCTCCAGAACCATCGAGCAGGTTTCTGGCAGGACTCGAGTGTAACGAATCGCCGTGACCGGCCGGTCGGTGCACGACACGGTTTTCCCCGAGCAAACCCGGTGCGAGCGGCCTATCCTCGCCGTTTTTCCGCCCCCTGAGTGCGAACCACACATGCAACGAGTTGGACGACTGCTGAGAACGGTGGCCCACATAGCCCCTTCGCAGTTGTGGCATCGGGTGCGAATCACAGCCAAGACCGCAGCGTGGGAGCAAATGGGCCCGCGCATCGACGCCCGCTATCGCGCTCGGGCTTCGAAGCTGAGTCCACCACGATTCGATCACGCAGGCATGGCCGCTGTGGCCGCGCTGCGCCGTGGACGAACCCATCCCGAGCACTCGTTGGCCGTCGCACGTGACGCCATGGAGGGACGCTTCACATTCTGCGGGCAGACACGCGACCTCGGGATCGGA
>JAJDAM010000446.1 GCA_029261905.1 Deltaproteobacteria bacterium | reverse complement strand
CGCCGCCCACCACGGCTGTCGGATCTACATGCGGCTTCTGGAGGCTATCGGGATCCTTCGACTCGAGGGAATCCGGACCGAGAGGTTCCTGGATCCCGGCCCCCACCTGGTCGTCGCCAATCACCCCACGTTGCTCGATGTGGTCGCGCTGCTGGCCTTCATGCCCCAGGCCGACTGCATCGTCAGCGAGACGCGTGCCAAGAACTGGCTGCTGCGCGGTATGGTCTCTGCGTGCGGCTATCTGAGCAACGATGGCGGCGCTGCGGTCGTCGATGCGGCAGCCAGAGGGCTCCGAGAAGGCCGCTCTCTGATCATTTTTCCGGAAGGCACCCGGTCGCCCCGTGGCGGCCTCCAGCCGTTCCGGCGCGGTGCGGCCCATATTGCCCTAGTCGCCCAATGCGATCTGCTACCCGTGACCCTTCGCTGCGACCCACCCACTTTGGGGAAGCACGAAAAGTGGTACGATTTGCCCGATCGCGCCTTCACCCTGACGGTGACAGTCATCGATCCGATCTCTCCGGCGCTCGTCGTGGAGAGCGGAGTCGGGCCCCCGCTGGCGGCCCGACGATTGACGCGTCAACTTCGCGAAGCTCTCGCCAAAGGACTGGACATTGTCGACGTCGGAAACGCTTGAATTCGAACTGAAGGAACTGATCATCGACGCACTCGCGCTCGAAGACGTCGAACCCGATCACATCGAGTCCAGCGCCGCGCTGTTCGTAGAGGGGCTCGGACTCGATTCGATCGACGCACTGGAACTCGCGATGGCTCTCGAAGAACGATACGGCGTGCAGATCGGAGACGATCCGGATACCAATCGGGAAATTTTCGCCTCGGTGAGGAATCTCGCGACTTTCGTCGATGAGAACCGCGCCTCGTAGTGTTGGCGACGGGTTGAAGCTTGTCGGCTGCAGAGATCTTCGAAAAGATGCGCGAGGTGCTCGCCAATGAGTTCGAGATTGCGGGCGAGTCGGTCCGATCCGACTCTCAACTCGTCGACGACCTCGATCTCGACAGTCTCGACGTCATTTCGCTGATGCAGGAGGTGGGCGACGCCGTCGGTGTCGTCCTCGACGAGGACGACGTGCGCGGTTGCAAGACGCTCGGCGACGTCGCGGCTCGGATCTCGGTCCGGCTGTCCGAAACGTGACCGCTCGGTTCTTGCTCGAGCATGCCGATTGCCGCCCCCTCGCTGTTCCACGGTGCGCCCGCTAGCGGCCGCACCGTCTCGTTTGGCCGCACCGGGGAGCGCTCGGATCACGATTTCCGGGATCACGTGGCAGCGCTGTGCCACGCACTCGAGAAGATCGGCGGCAAGCGCGTTCTCGTCTACACCGAGGACTCCTACGCCGCCGCCGTGTGTCTGGCCGCGGTGGCCCAGACGGGAAGCGTCGCAGTGCTCGCACCGAATCGACAACCCGAAACATTCCGACGCTTGGCAGTGGGCGCCAGCGCCGCGCTGGTCGATACCGATGTCGCGTTCGGCGAAGCAGCTGCGATCGAGATGTTGGCACCCCTGGCGCCCTCGGGATCCGGAAGCCGGCCGACCCGATCCGCATCAGCCTGGCAGTGGCGCGAGCTCGACCCCGACTCGCCGCTGGCCGAATTTCGGACCTCGGGGACGACAGGCGAAGACAAGGGCGTCGTCAAACGCCTCCGTCATCTCGTCGACGAGGTCGAAACGCTCGAGGCCCTTTTCGGCAACGGGCTGACCGAGCGAACCCGGATTTTCGGAACCGTTTCGCATCAGCACATCTACGGTCTTCTGTTTCGCGTGATGTGGCCGCTGCTCGCCGGCCGCGCGTTCCAGTCGGATCTGTTGCTTCACCCGCAAGAGATCTTGCCGCAAATGACGGATGCCGCAGACGCGTTACTGGTGAGTTCACCGGTGCACCTCAAAAGGATGGAACTCACGGGGGAATTGAAGTCGATCGCGTCCGTGTGTCGGGCCACGTTCTCATCGGGCGGCCCGCTCGACGCGGCGACCGCGCACGGCATCGCCTCTACACTGGGCGAGTCACCGGTTGAGATTCTCGGTTCGACCGAAACGGGCGGCGTGGCGATTCGCCAGCGCTCGCGGGACGACGAGGTATGGCAACCGCTTCCCCACGTCAGTGTCGAACGCGATTCCGAAGGCGAGCGACTCGTCGTGACGTCGCCTTTCGCCAGCGAAGGCGACCCCGTCGAGCCTGGGCAATGCCGGTTTCGAATGGGTGACCGCATCGAACTGCTACCCGAGGGCGGCTTCTTGTTGATGGGCCGTGGCGACCGAATCGTCAAGGTGGGAGAAAAGCGTCTATCGCTGCCGGCGATGGAGAGCGATCTGGAACGACACCCACGCGTCCGCGAAGCAGCGCTACTCGTCCTCGACCAGGGTGGACAGGGACGTGTTCACGCAGTCGTGTCGCTCGACGAGAAGGGTCGGGTCGAGCTTCGAGAAGGGGGGCGGCGATCGCTGAGCACCGCATTGGGGAATCACCTCGCGTTGCGTTGGGATCGAGTCCTGCTGCCGCGGCTGTGGCGATACGTCGATGAACTGCCACGCGACGCCCAAGGGAAACTGCCACGAAAACGCCTGGAGGCGTTGTTCGACCGGGAACGCCGCGACCCAGTGCGGATCGGCGAATCGAGATCGCCGCATCGAATCGAAAGGCGCATCGAAATCCCCAACGATCTCTCTTTTCTTCACGGCCACTTCGAAGGGTTTCCGGTCGTGGCCGGAGTGGTCCAGCTTCGCTGGGTGATGGAGGCCGCGACAGACCTGCTCGGCGAGCCACCGCGCATCACTGGATTGGAAGCCTTGAAGTTCCCCGACCCCCTATTGCCGGGGCAAACGCTCGATCTGGAAGTGGAGGTTGCACCCCCGTCGGGCCCGATCCGCTTTCGCCT
>JAJDAM010000445.1 GCA_029261905.1 Deltaproteobacteria bacterium | reverse complement strand
ATCGCCGTGGATCAACAACGGAATCACTTTCTCGCCGCGATCGTCGCCGGCACGAACCTGTTTGGCCCGCGTGCGGCCTTCCACCACCGGATCGACGGCCTCCAGGTGCGACGGGTTGGCGGTCAGGGACAAGTGAATGGGTTTGCCGTGGGTCGTACGTCGGTCGTTCGAGTAGCCCTTGTGGTACTTGACGTCACCGGATCCGAAGGGGCTGTCGATCATCGGGTTGTCTTCGAATTCGGAGAAGATCGACTCCAGCGACTTGCCGAGGATGTTCGACAGTACGTTCAACCGCCCTCGGTGCGCCATCCCGATCACGAGTTCATCCGCGCCGAATTCGGGAGCCTGCTCGACGATGGTGTCGAGCAGCGGGATCAGCGCTTCGGCGCCCTCCAACGAGAAGCGCTTCTGCCCGAGAAAGCGCGTAGCGAGGAAACGTTCGAAGAGTTCGGAAGCCGCCAGCTTGTGAAAGATCCTCAGTCTCTCGGGCGTTTCGAGCGGGCTCGAATTCTGCGAGTTCTCGATTCGGCTTTGGATCCACGCCTTGCGGCCGGGGTCCTGAACGTGCGTGAACTCCACCCCCACTTTTCGACAATAGGTCGCCCGCAAGCGCTCCAGGATCTCGCGCAGTGTCTGGACGGCGCCGCCCGGCAGGTTGCCCGCGATGAACGATTGGTCGAGTTCTTCGTTGCCGAAACCGTAGTGGGCCGGATCCAGTTCTGGGAAATAGTCGTCGTTGGCACCCAACGGGTCGATGTCGGCGATGCGGTGGCCTCGCGCGCGATAGGCGTGGATCATCCGCAACACACGTGCGTGACGGTCCGCCAACTGATTCGCTGCTGGAGAAGTCTTCGCCCCGTCGGCTGCAGCTTCGGCCGACCGAGCATCGGCTGTGCGATCGTCGACCGATTCGATCTCGTCGTCGAAGTGGCTTGCCCAGCTCTCGTCGACCGATTCGGGATCGACTCCGTAGCGGTCGTGGATATCCTCGACGAACCCGGCGTTGATTCCGAAGGCACTCAATGAATCGAAGCTGGGCGATCGCTTGCGTTGCTGCTTGCGTTCCATCGGCCTGTCCAGAGTTCCTCGTCGGAACGGCGCCACCCGATGGGCGCGCACCGCTCGCAGGTAACTGCTGGTTCGGTCAAAGCTCTCCGTCGCTCAAGTAAAATGCATGCACTGGCAATCAACCGGCAATTCACCGGCAAGACCTCGTCAGGATTCCGGCACCGCCATGCCACGCTGGACCGCGGGTCGCTCGGCGATCCTCTCGACCCATGCGAGTACTCGAGGCTGCGACATCAGCATCGGGATTTTCATGTTCAACATCAAACCGAGCCAGCCGTGATGCATGATGTCGGCGATCGAATACTCGCCGGCCAAAAACGGTCGTCCATCTGCCAGGATCCGGTCGAGCACGCCGAACAACCGATTCACTTCATCGGTGAAGATCTGCGTCATCTCCGTGTTCCGTTCCCCTTCGGGACGCCTCAATTGTGCGCCCAGGCGGCCCACGTTCGGCCCGATTCCGCCCGTCTGGAAGAACGCGTACTGAATGGCGTGGATGCGACCTGCGGGGTCCGAAGGAAGGAGCTTTCCGTACTTCTCGGCAAGGTGGAGCAGGATTGCGCCGGATTCCCAGATCACCAGACCGTCGTCGTCGATCACGGGCACCTTGTGATTCGGGCAGATCGCCAGAAACTCGTCGGTGGGGTGATCCGGCGATTGAATGTCGACTCTGACGACTTCGTACGGGACTCCGATCTCTTCGAGTGCGATCGAGGCCTTGCGTCCATTGGGGGTCGGCGCGGTGTAGAGCTTGATCATGCAGATTCTCCTGGTGGACGCGCAGAAGTGTGGCCGGATCGTTGGCCTGGTTCAGTCAGATGATGCGATGACGGCGGGTTTGGGATGCCTTGCCGGCTATGGAGCCGGCGCGAGAACTGCGAGCACCACCAATCGTTCGGAACCGCTGTTTCGAATCCCGTGAGCGACGCCTTCGGGCGCGACCAGCATCACACCCGGCTGCATCGGAACCTCGCGCTCCTCGAGCAGAAACGTGCCGCTGCCTTCCAAGACTTGATAGATCTTGTCCATGCCCTCGTGGGCGTGAAGCTTGTGCTCTTGTCCGGGTTCGAAGCAATTGAGCCCGACCATGATCCGCTCAGAACGGAAAATCGTCGCTTTGCCCATCTTCTCGGCTGAGAAGACTGCGTGCTCTTCAGGTCGAATCGCGCTGGGGTGTTCCATGATTCTCCTGGGGTAGATCGAGAAGGGGAAATCGAGCAGGGGAAATCGAGTCGCGGTGGGTCGAGAAAAACACGGCTACCGGTCGTGCCAGAAGCCGAATCCGCCGAACTATACCCCGTCCAGAGCGCCACCCCGGGCCCGCAGAGGCGCGGTAGACTGATATTCAATCGCCGAACGGCTGTGGAGACCGAGTAATTGGCCGAGCATCCCGCACAGGACCCGATCGAGGCAGGCGCCGCCATTCGCATGCCGGCCTGGCTGCGGCTGATGCGCCCCCGCCAGTGGACGAAAAACCTGCTGGTGTTCGCGGCACTGATCTTTGCCGACCGGCTGCTCTCAATGGATTCCGTGCTGCTGGCGCTGCTGGGCTTCGTGTCGTTTTGCTTGGCGAGTTCATCGGCATACGTCGTGAACGATCTGTTGGATGCGGAGCGCGACCGGCTCCATCCGACCAAATGCCGCAGGCCGATCGCATCGGGCGAGGTCGGTACCCGCACTGCCATCGTGCTGACAGCCGTGTTGACGATCAGTTCCCTCGCGATCGCGGCATCCATCGGTTGGATGTTCACGGCGGCGGTCGTCACGTACGTCGTCCAGGTGCACTTCTATTCGATGACCGGAAAACACATCGTGATCCTGGACACGATGCTCGTCGCAGCCGGTTTCGTTCTTCGCGCGGTGGGGGGTGCGCTGGCCATCGACGTTCCTTCGTCCAATTGGTTCATCGTGTGCACGTTCTTCGCAGCACTGTTCCTGGCACTCTGCAAACGTCGTGCGGAAATGCTCGCGTTGCGCGACCAAGCAGCCAAGACGCGATCAGTCCTCGAGCAGTACACCGATTCGACGCTCGCCGCGTACATCGCAACGGCGATCGCAGCGACGACGATCAGTTACGCGCTGTACGTAATCGACGCCTCCGCGATCTATCCTTTGCTCCCGCTGACGGTTCCGTTCGTCGTGTTCGCGGTGTTCCGCTACTACCACGTCGTCGAAACGGCAGGGATGGGGGAGAAGCCCGAGGATGTGTTCTTCGAAGATGGTCCGTTCCGCGTCTGTGTCATCGCATCCGCGTTGGCGGCATTGGCCGCGCTGTACCTGGGAGCCTGAGCCCATTTCCCGGTCCGCAACGACGTGAAGAAGATCTTGTGCCTGTTTGGCACCCGGCCCGAGATCATCAAGCTCGCGCCGGTGTTGCGCGCACTCGAGAGTCGGCCCGAGACTTTCGACGTGTTGCGCGTGGCGTCGTCGCAGCACGTCACGTTGCTGCATCCGTTCGCGAATCACTTCGGCGTCCGGATCGACCGCGACCTCGCAGTCATGCAGGACGCCCAGACGCCCGCCCAGGTTGCCTCGAAGATCCTCGAAGGCCTCGGACCCATACTCGACGATTTCCGGCCCGACCTGGTGTTGGTGCAAGGCGACACAACGACCGCGATGGCGGGCGCGCTCGCGAGCTTCCTACACCGTACGCCGGTCGGGCATGTCGAAGCCGGCCTGCGTTCGGGTGATCCGAACAGTCCGTTTCCCGAGGAAACCAACCGCACGCTCATCAGTCGCATCGCTCACTACCATTTCGCCGCGACACCCCACAATGTCGAAACGTTGATTTCCGAAGGCGTCGATGCGTCTCGCATCGCGCTGACGGGGAATCCCGTCGTCGACGCGCTGCAGTTCAGCCTCGCTCACGATGAACCCAGTGCTGCCTTGAAACGTCGGCTCGACACCATCGACCAGAAGCTCGTCGTGCTGACCACGCACCGGCGAGAGAGCTTCGGCGACACCATGTGCGGGAACCTCCAGGTACTGCGACGGTTCGTCGAGGCGCACGCGGACGTGGCCCTGGCGTTCCCGGTTCACCCCAACCCGGCAGTCCTCGAACCGACGAGAGAGATCCTGGGCAACGTCGACCGGGTTCATCTGCTCGACCCACTGGGGTATCCCGATTTCATCGAGCTGTTGAAACGGGCATGGCTGGTGGTATCCGACTCCGGCGGCGTGCAGGAAGAAGCGCCGACGCTTGGCAAAGCGCTGCTGATCTTGCGCGAAAACACCGAGCGCCCCGAAGCGATCGAGTCGGGCGTCGCGCGATTGGTCGGTGGCTCACCCGAAACGTTGGCGACGATGCTCTCGGAGCTGTACACCGATGACCGCTGGATTCGGCGCGTGAGCGAGATCCCCAATCCGTTCGGCCAGGGGGACGCGGGCGAGCGTATCGCCGACGCGATCGAGACCTTCTTGAATCCACGCTGAACCGAGCCCTCCGGAGACACAGTCCGTCATGCCCAGATCCCTCGCCGACTTCGTGAACGAAGCCCTGGAGAACATCGAAGAGGTGGCACCCGAGCGTGCGCGGGAAATCCTCGACAGCCCTGATTGCGGGGGTTGGCACTTCATCGATGTCCGGGAGCCGGACGAATTTGCGGAGGCCCACATCCGCGGCGCGCGCAACTTCCCACGCGGCTTCCTGGAGGTCCGCGCCGACCTGGAACACTACAAACGCGACCCATGGCTGGCCGATCGCGACCGAAAACTGATCTTGTACTGTGGCGGTGGCCACCGAAGCGCATTGGCCACCCAGACGCTCACGCAGATGGGCTTCCGGAACCTGCTCTCGCTCCGTGAAGGCTGGACGGGCTGGATCGAGCGCGGGTTTCCAGTCGAACGCTAGCGCCTACCGCGCGTCGCCAACGGGCGGAAGTTCTTCGCGGCGTCTGCGAGCGGGCCCTCGTGCACCGCAACGCCGCGATCGAGAGATCGTTCCAGCAACGTCCCTGTGCCCACCGCATCGGGTACCTTCCCATTCATGTCGATCAAACACATCTCCGTCGGCTCCATCGAAATGGCCTATCAGGACCAAGGCACGGGAGATCGTCCGTTCATCCTCGTGCATGGCTTCACCGGGTCTCTCGACGACTTTGCCGACGTCCACGGCGAACTCGCCGTGCTGGGCCGCACCATCACGCTCGACCAACGCGGCCACGGCAGCAGCACCAACACCGGCGACCCCGATGACTACGAACTCGAGGTAGCGGTCGCCGACCTGCTCGGCTTCCTCGATGCTCTGGGGATCGAACGATGCGACCTGCTCGGCCATTCGAGGGGCGGCATGGTCGCACTTCGATTCGTGCTCGCGCATCCGGAGCGCATCGCCTCGCTGGTCCTGATGGATACGTCGCCCGAGCCCATCAAGCTGATGCCGGTCGCGATGATGCAGGCCGGCGCGAAGGTCGGCCGCGAGCAAGGCATGAACGCCCTGTTCGAGATCATGCGCGCTGGCGCTGCCAACGATCCCAACCGCGCGCCGGCCATGCGACGGTGTGAGCAGGAGATGGGCTCGGAACGCTACTGGCAGCGTATTCGCACGAAGATCGAAGCGATGGACCCCGAAGCCATGCACGCCTGGGCCGCCACCCTCGCCGACCATCGAACTGCAATCGATCGGCTCGGCGAGATCATTTGTCCGACGCTCGTCATCGTCGGTGAACAGGACGTTCCGTTTCTCGACCCCTCAAAAACGATGGCAGCCGAAATCGCCGATGCCACTCTTTCGGTCATTCCGGGCGCTGCCCACAGCCCTCAGGTCGAAAACCGCGCTGCCTGGCTCTCAGCCGTCCGGGACCATCTCGCCCGCGCGCGCAGCTGACACGCGCGCCCCTCCCTCTCGCGACCCCAAAGGGCGACGAACCCGCACTCTGGTCGCGGCACGCTCTGGGCTGTGCGAGTCTGACCGACCGTGTCTCAAACCGAAGCCTCCCCGGGCGTGACAAGCTCGCGTCTCGCCACATCGACGATCTTCGCGTACTGCCTCCCGACGGTCGGAACCGGTTTCATGTTCCTGCTGATCGGTCTGTATCTGATGAAGTTCTCGACCGATGTCTTGCTGATCGCGCCCGCGACGATGGGGACCATCTTCGGCCTTTCTCGGATCTGGGACGCGATCTCCGACCCGGTCGCCGGCTACATGTCGGACCGAACCCGCAGCCGGATGGGGCGAAGGCGCCCGTGGATCGCCGCGTCGATGTTGCCGGTGGCGGCCTTCTACTTGATGGCGTGGAGCCCGCTCGAATCGCTGAGCGGTGACGCACTCGTCGCCTGGATGGCCATCAGTGTATTCGGCTTCTATTCCGCGATGACGATATTCATCGTGCCCCACATGTCGCTGGGTGCGGAGCTCACGACCGACTATCACGACCGAAATCGTCTGTTTGGGATTCGACACATCACCTGGACGTTGGGATCGACGTTGGCACTCGCGGCGATGGCGTTGTTGATTCAGGCCGAAGCCGAATCGGGGGCCGCCGTTCGCGACATGGCGTTCACATTGGGCGGATCCGCCGCGCTCGTGACCGCTGGCCTGCTCGGCTTCGCTGCATGGTTCCTGCAAGAGCGCCCCGAGTTCCAGGGACGCGGCGCACAGCGGCCGTTCGCGGCCTTCGCCGACGTCTGGAAGAATCATCACGCGCGACTGCTCTTGATCGTCACGCTCGTCGACAACCTGGGCGGCGCGACGATCGGGATCCTGACGCTGTACATCGCGCAGTACATCGTAGGCGCACCGCAACTCGCGCCGGTATTCATCCTCTGTTACATGGTGCCGTCGATCGCGTCGGTGCCGTTGTGGATCCCGATCTCCCGGCGGATCGGCAAGAAACAACTGTGGGTACTCGCTCAGGTGCTGACTTCGCTGTCGTTTGGCGGGATGTTCTTTCTGCAGGAGGGGTCGGTCTGGTTGATTTCGTTGCTGGCCGCCTCGGCAGGCGTTGCAGCCGGCGCCGGGGGGACGGTCAGCCCGTCGATCCAGGCGGACGTGATCGACTTCGACGAGTACAACACCGGTGAGCGAAAGGAGGGCGCGTATTTCGCCGCCTGGAACTTCGTCTTCAAATCCGCGTTCGGAATCACTTTGATGCTCACGGGCTATGTGCTGCAGCTCGCCGGTTTTCAGCCGAATGTCGAGCAGACTGATTCCGTGAAGTTCGCACTGAAGGCGCTCTACGCGATCTATCCTTGTGTGTGTTACGGCATTGGTGCGTTCTTGCTCTCACGGTTCTCGTTGAACGAAAGCGAGTACGCGGCTGTACGAGCGGAACTCGACCGCCGCAACGGGGCGAAGCCCTCTCGAAGCTGATCCGGAGTCAAGGCCAATCGGCCAGAGCGCGCCGTAAATATTCGGCGAACAAATCGGAGCCGCGCTGGTTCCAATGTCCGTCCACCGGCAACCAAAGCGCATCAAAGGCATCGTCGGAAAGGCCGTCGAACGCTTCACCACCATCGACGAAGCGAGCCCCCAGCCGCTCGGCGAATCGAATCGCATCCCCGTTCCAGGATATGTGTTCGACCCGATTGGGCACTCGAACGACCAGCGCCGGCAGCTTCGAAGCGTTCAACGCGTGCCGGGTACGATCCATCAGCTCCCGCTGCCCCTGATTGAAGACTCGAAACCGTTGTGGTTGTGTGATCGGTCTGCCATCCCGCGGGTTCCGCAGCTCAGCGACCAGCTGCTTGGCACGCTCCCACAAGAACGGTCGTGCGGCGCGATGGAACTCGGGAAGCCACTCGCCGGCGATCGCACGGTCGAACTGCTCGGGAGTCACCACGTACCAGCGCAGATAGGGGCTCCCGGCAACGATTCCCTTCGGAGTCTGATCCAGATCGAAATCGCGCGAGCGCCCCAACAGCACACGCTGAAGTTCTCCTTTGTGCTCTCGTGGGCGATCGTCCCACCAGGTAAAATGGCGATCGAGATCATCTCCCCACACAGCAAAGATCACGCCATCGAGTTCGTACTCGTTCGCCTGAACGAAGCGAGTCAATACACTGGCCCAGTTCACGAGACCGGCACCGTCGAGTGAGAAATTCAGCAGTTCGAGCTTGCGACCGGCCGATCGCTCCAGCTCCTCCACCCGATCGGGCCAGTTGGTGTCGAGGAATTGCGCCTGACTGAACGAATCGCCAAACACGGCCAAGCGTAGGGTATCGGCGTCCGCGCGTTTCGGATGGAAATCATCACTGTCGGGAAAGCCCTCGTTGTTGCCGAAGTAGCTCCCTTGGGTTTCGATCGTGCCATCGCTCGCGACGCAGACGATCCTCGCCGGTGTCTGCGACAGGCGCGCGCCCCGCACCGGGTCGAAACGCAGATTTCCTGCGGGATCGGTCCGCTCGTGCATCCAGATCGGAACGGGGTCGATCAAACCGCGGACGTACAACGTGGTCGCGACCCCCTCGGCGAGCGCGTACGTCAAGCCGACAGAAACCAGTGCCAAGATCGCAGCGCGCACCCGGACATCCCCTGATCGTGAGCACAAACGGTTCGCGCTCGTGGACCGAGTAGCGTCAATCCCGAGCCATTGCTGAGGACACGAACTCGCGAGAACTTCGACTATCGCCCATTCGAGAGCCCAAATGCAACGAAGCGACGCGATGCAGCGCATGCGAAAGTCGAGTCTCCCGTCCGGGATGTGACGGGATCCATGCAACTACTGGCTGTGTTGCAGCTCTGTATCCGCCATTGCCCGGTTCGGGCGATCGACCTCAGAGTGCGAAATCAACGACCGCCTGGTAGACGCGCTCGGGCTCTTCCATGACCGCGAGATGTCCGGCATCGAGATCCAGCACGTCGGCGTCCAGCATGCGTGCCGCGAGTTGCTCGAACGCGATTCGCGGAAATTGCCCACCGCTCGCCCACAGGATTCGCGTGGGTACGCTCGCCCCCTGTGCAATCGCGTAGACATCGAGGCCGCGACTCGATTCGAACACGGTCGCCTCGACGACTCCCGAACACTTGAGTTCTACCTGGCCGTCGTCCCGGTCGGCCATGCCGTACTCGACGTAGAGATCGAGCGCACGCGGGTCCCAAGCGGCGAACATTTCTTTGTCCGTCCACTTTTCGCGCGCGGCAGCACGCGAGGGCCAGACGATCCGTCTCTTTTTCGCACCTTCTGCGAGCGCATTGCCGCGCAGCTGTCGCTCGGGGTCGGCACTGGCCCAATCGGGTGGTGGAACCACCGGATCGACCAGCACCGCACGGGCGAACAATTCCGGGCGCTTCGCCGCTGCCATCAGGATCGAGGTTCCTCCGAAGGAGTGGCCGAGTCCCAGCGCAATCTGTCCATCGGGATGCTCGGACGCAAGGCGCTCGGCGACTCCGATCACATCCGCCCCGAACTGCTCCCACCGATAGAATTCGGCGCCCTCGGGTTTCGACGAATCTCCGTGTCCGCGCGCGTCCATCGCGATGACGCGAAAATGACGGCTCAGTGGCTCGGCGACGAGCCCCCACACACCCGCGCAAAATCCGTTGGCGTGATGCAACAGCGCCAGCGGGCCATCGCCTCCCCAATCGAGAAGCGCGATTTCCATGCCGGTTTCGGGAAGTGCGATCTTTCTGCGTTGGACGTGGCCCAGCATGCGGGTTCGTGGATTCTCCCAGGGTCTGATGGCGCGCATTTTGGTTTGGAGCGCCCGTTGCAGCCGTGGAGTGCTGTTTGGACTTCGCGAGGAGTCGAATACTGACCGCGACTCGCAGCTCGCGCCACTCGGGTTATGCTGCATCGATGAGCGGATCCGGCGCCACCCTCGATGATGCACTGCGAACTCGAACCGCAACGAATCTCAGGGGTTTCCAGCGACAGATCGCCCAAAGCGATGGACTGCGCGCGGCTGCTGTCGCACTCACGCTGATCGCGGATGCCGACGGTGCAGCGTGCTTCGTGTTGACTCGCCGCGCCTCGAAACTCCGCAATCACGGTGGCCAGTGGGCGTTGCCCGGTGGACGACTCGACCCCGGCGAGACGCCGCAAATCGCCGCGTTGCGCGAGCTGTCCGAAGAAGTCGGCCTCCACCTCGCAGCGGATTCGGTGCTCGGGGTTCTCGATGATTACCCCACCCGATCAGGCTTTGTGATCACGCCGGTCGTCGTTTGGGCGGGCGCCGAGCATGAACTCGAACCCGACCCCGACGAAGTGGCAGCCGTCTACCGCGTCCGAATCGACGAACTCGACCGCCCCGACGTTCCGCGATTTCGCGCGATTCCCGAAAGTCCGAGACCGGTGATTTCGATTCCACTGCTCGGAACCCACATTCATGCACCGACAGCGGCGATCCTCTACCAGCTCAACGAGGTTGCGATTCACGGGCGCACGACCCGAGTTGCAGAGTTCGAGCAACCGGTGTTCGCGTGGCGTTGAGACGCACCCGTTGAAATTCGGTCGCGTTCACGATCGCGATCCAATCCAGCGCGGGCGCGGTGCGAGTGCCTGCGAGGGAACCATCACTCGCGAGGTGGCTCTCCAATTGTAACCGCAGTGTAAAGACCGGCCGTACGGACCCCGGGGCGGGCTGAAACCGACAGAACGGCCCCTGCCACGAGCACGGTGGTTCCTCCGAAGAGCTACGATCCCAACCGAAATCCAGCCCTCGAATCTCGATCGCCCCCTTGAGGTCCAGTGTGCTTCGACTCATAGCGCGCCTGATGCTGCGGATTACCGGTTGGCGGCCCGAAGGAACTCGGCCTGCGGCGCGCAGCTATGTGCTGATGAGCGCGCCCCACACCAGCAATTGGGATCTCTTCTACCTGCTCACCATCGCAATCGTGCTCGACGTAAAAGTGTCGTTCATGGCGAAGAGCCAACTATTCAGCTGGCCGCTGGGCTACCTGATGCGCAAAGTGGGCGGCATTCCGGTCTATCGCGACCGGCGCAGCAACATGGTCGACCAGATGGCCGACCTGCTGCGCACGCAGTCAGACCTGGCGCTGGCGGTACCGGCCGAAGGAACCCGGGGCTACGTGCCTCATTGGAAATCGGGTTTCTATCACATCGCACTGAAGGCAGGCGTTCCGGTCGTGTTCGGATACCTCGACTACGCGCGCAAGTGCGGCGGCTTCGGACCGGAAATGATCCCGACCGGGAACATCACGGAAGACATGGATGTCATCCGCGATTTCTACTCGGACATCCAGGGGAAGTATCCGGAGAGCTTCGGCGAGATTCGGCTCAAAGAAGAGATGTAGCTCTCGTCGATCGGGTTCGGGCTCGGATCGGCTATTCGGATATTTTCGAGAGCGCGGAGGCGGCCCGAGGTGGCCTCCGGGAATGGCTCGCTGCGGTTGGGGATGCGTGCGTTTCGTGGTTGCGGGGTGGGTTCCGGTTCTCGGAGGGGAACTTGGTGCACCGCTGTGCGTGAGTTCCCTGCGGCCACCTCGGGCCGCCTCCGCTTTCCTCGTTGCGTTTGATGGCAGACCTCCTCGCGACGAGGCACGTGGGAACGGGGGGGGTTAGATGCCTAGGTCGCTGAGGGCGTCGGCTATGCGGCCTACGATTGCGGTGAGTTTGGGGTGTTTGCCTTCGAAGCTCTCGATTGCTTCGTTCAATCGATCGAGTGGCGATTGGGGCTCAGCGGTTTCGTCGCCGATCGTTTGTTGAATTTCGCGTGCAGCGCTGCGCAGCTTCTCGCGCGCCTCGTCGCCGAGGTCGTCGGAGGCTTCCAGTGCCTCGTGAAGCTCTTCGAGGATCTCGTTCAGGGTGGGTTGGGGATCCGACATCGTTGCCGCTCCGTCGCTGGTGGAATTACAGACTACTACAGCATGCTTGCAGCACGGGCCGCCCGGACTACACGTTGAAACGGAAATGAACGACATCCCCGTCTTGCATGATGTACTCCTTGCCTTCGACGCGAGCCAGTCCGGCGTCGCGGCATTTCGCCTCGCTGCCCTGCTCGATCAGATCCTGCCACTTGATCACTTCTGCACGTATGAAGCCGCGCTCGATGTCGGAGTGGATCTTTCCGGCCGCACGCACCGCTTTCGAACCTCGGGCCACCGGCCACGCGCGGCACTCGTCCGGCCCGGCTGTGAGCATCGAGACGAGATCGATCAGGTCGTAAGCGGCGCGAATGAAGCGTCCGCGTGCGGGTTCCGCCAGGCCCAGTGATTCGGCGAACTCTGCCTGCTCCTCGTCGGGCATCGCGGCGACGTCCATTTCGACTTTCGCGGACAACACCACGACCCCCAATCCCCGCTGCACAGCGGCCGTCTCGATGTCCTTCGGGATCTCCGAGCCGATCTCATCCTCTCCGACGTTGATCACCAGCAACAGGGGCTTGAGCGATAGAAGCGCATAGCCAGCAATCATCTTGGCTTCTTCTTCGGTGAGTTCGAACGAACGCAGCGGCCGCTCCTGCTCCAGGTGGACGACGATGCGTTGCAGCAGCTCGAGTTCTCGGGGATTGCTCCGGTCTCGAACGAGCCGCTCGACCCGCTTCTCGATCAGGTCGAGATCCGCCAGGATGGTCTCGACCTCGAGGTCGGTAATCTCAACGACCGGGTGCGGCGCCTCACCCGCGGCGTCTGGAAACGCGCGGACCACCTGGCACAGCGCATCCACCTCGCGCATCGCATTGAGAACTTTGCGATCGAGTCCCTCGCTCCCTCCGCCCAGATCGGTGAACGTGATCTCTGCGTAGGTGACCTTCTTCGGCGAGTAGAGTTCGGCGAGCGCATCGACGCGCGAGTCGGGCACCTTCACGACGCCAAGGTTGACCTTGTCGCGTGGAGCCGAATAGCCGGTCTCGACGGCGATTCCCGTCAGGGCGCCAAAGACCGTGCTCTTACCCGCTCCCGGGAATCCAACCAATCCAATCTTCATGGGACGCGGACCCTACAACACTGCGGTCTGGCCAGTCGAGCCGTCAGTCGAGATATCCCAATTTCCGCAGCGATTCAGCCAGTTCGGGGTCGAGTTCATCCGCCCCAGCTCCGTGCCGGCGCTCGTAGTATCGCGCGAGCCTGCGGTGAGCGGCGAACGCGATGCGCATCGGCTCGAGTTCCCGGGCGTGCTCGAGGTCGAGCGGGTCGAGCAACAGATCGCGTTCTTCGAAGGGATCCGCCTCGAGGTCGAAGAACTCCTCCCGCCTGGGCAGAGTCTGACAGGGCCCCACGCAGTATTGGTCGCGGAACCCCGGCGCAGCCAACAGCTCCTTTTGCACGTTCCCCCGCGGCGTGACGATATATTTGTAGCGCCGCGAGACCAGTGCGAAGCGCATCGCACACCGGCCGTCCGCCTCAGAGAATGAATACAGGGTGGCCACTTCACCGGACGCCACATCGAGCAGCGAGACACCGGACCCGCGGTACGTCACGAGGTCGAGTCCAACCACGTCGGCCACCGTGGGAAGCAAGTCGATATGACGCGCGATCGCGTCGCTGGCCCCCGCCTGTTTGGAGCCGGGCAATTTGACGAGCAGCGGGACCTTCAAATTTTCCTCGTAGTGGCCGGCCCCGTGAATGCAGCACTTCCCTTCCGTGCGGATCATCTGCGAGCCATGGTCGCCCGTGAGCACGATCATCGAATTCTCATACAGGCCACGCTCTTTCAACATCGAAATCACGTCGCCGATGCGCCGGTCGATGTAGGCCAGCGCTTCGCGATCGTGCTGGCGCGCGGTCGGTCGCGGATCATGGAGATCGAAGGTGTGCAAGAACAGGAAGAACGGCGCATCGCCACCCTGGTCCAACCAATCCTCCAGCTGCTCCAGGCTTTCACCCAGGTCGCTCTGGTCGGCGTTCTTGGGCGTCTCTTCGAACACGCCAAACCCGCGGCCCAGCCCATAGCGTGCCGAGATCGGGCCTTGGCCGACGAATGCAGCGGTCTCGTAACCCTCGGCAGCCAGCATTTCGGGTAGAGCGGGATAATCCGCCACGACCTCGGTCGATCCCTCGCTTGCCAGCATCAATCGATACGGCGTCGTGCGACCGTGTTGGCTCGGAACCAAACCGGTCAACATGCTGACATGAGATGGCGTCGTCCACGGCGCGTGCGTGTAGGCGCGCGAGAACGCCATCGAGTCTTCGGCCAGTGCGGCAAACGCGGGCGTGTAGCCTTCGCTGATACCGGTTGCGAACTGGCGCTGATTCAAGCAGTCGATCGAAATCAACACGACGTGCGTCGCTTCTCGATTGCGCCCGCCCGCGCAGGCCAGCAGCAGAACGAGGAGGATCAGTGAAGCGTGTGCGGCGCGGGTTTTCATGCTGGCCAAGCTAGCCCGTTGCCTCGACGATCGTCAGCACACGATCTATCGCCAATACGAATCCGGGAGTTCGGCGGCGGAACCGTCATCGGACAAGGCGATCAACCGTGTTCCGGGCGAGCCGTGGTTCGATCCCATCGACTCGAGATCGGGCTCGCCCATCTCGGCCCGGACCGCGTCGACGAATTGCCCGTCGGAGAAAACCAGCAGGACCCCGGCCCGGTTCTGGGATTCCGCGATCCGCTCCGATGGCGTCATGGGCTCGACCGAATTCGAATCGGCGACATCCTTGCCGCCAGCGGGGTCGATTTGGAAGTCGATTGCGGGGTCGACTAGGGGGTCGATTGGCACCCATGTCGCGCCAATCGAAAGCCCTTCTCGATCTCCGCGCCTCTCCAATGCAATCGACCCCGTGGGCCCGAGCCAATCGTGTTCGACAGAGGACGGATCGGCAGAGCGAGAATCCGGAGCCGAACTCGAAGCAGAAGCCGACTGCGGATACTCGATCCAACTCGCGGCACCCCGCGCGAGACCGACGAACTGCACGTGTGCCGATGAATCTCCGCCGAGTTTTCCGAACGGGATCGTTAGCCGAAACCGGCGGTGTTTCGGCAGGTCGGGCGAACCACCAGCGCCTCGGCTCTCCCCATCGAGGTGTGTCGGCGCGAGCTGCTGGACATGAAGCAGTCGTCCTGCTGCGAATACCAACACTGAATCGGCCGCTCGATCGCGCTTCGCATCGACCGCCTCGCCTTCGAAGTACGCGCCACCCTGTGTCACCTTTCCAACCACCGCGCCCGGCACGACGGGGAAGATCCGGCCATCGGACGAACCGATGGCCTCGACCTGGCCGCCCGCGCCGATGACACCGAAGTAGTCGACATGCGGACGGCGGGCGGTCGGTTCGAGCGCGACCCGACCCGTGCGATCGCGTATCACGAAGATTTCGACAGAGTTCCCGCCTGCGTGAAACGCGTCCGGTGCGACCATCGAGCTGAAGCGTGCGCGACCCGGCTCATGAGTATAAGTGCGGGTCGTCGCGCGGATCACACCGTTGATCGCCACTGCGAGTTCGATCGGGCCGGGCTCGTCTGCCACAACGGTCTCGCCCGTCACATGGACCGGTAAGAACCGGGAATCCGGATCGACTTCTGCGTAGGCCCCTGCATCGATCAGCCGGCTCACGACACCGCTCGCGTCCAGCACGTCGAGCGCCGCCACGGGACGGCCGTGAAGTTCCAAACGCGTCCCGACCGCGAACAGATCCGCCTGTGAAGTCAGGCCCAGACGTCGCGCGACCGATTCTCCCAAGGGCAAGTTGGCCCCGACGCGCAACGCCGTGCGAGCCGTCCCGTCACGGACATAGAGGACTTTGTCGGCGCGAGGGCGAGCCGATTCTGGCTGCCCCAACGCGACGCCATCGACCGACTTCGGAATCCGCCCACCCAACGCATCGATGATGGTGGGCAGGATGTCGATCGTCTCGACATTCCGATCGCTGCGAATCGGGGCGCCCTGCCCCGGCCACTTGACGAACAGCGGCACCCTCATGATGTCCGCGGCGTTGCGCTCGGGGTGCTTCCTGTCGACCTGCCGCATCCCGGTCCCGGTCCGAAAGCTGATCCCGTGATCCGCAGTGACGACGATCAGCGCATCGTCGAAGCTGCCGACTCGTTCGAGGGTGTCGATCAAGCGGCCGAGCAACGCATCGGCATAGCGGAGTTGCAGCAGGTGACGCTGCAACGCCTGGGTGACCTCCCAGGCGTCCTCTTGCCAAACGCCCTTCTGGGCTCCATGCGCAACGCCGAACGACCCCATCGGTCCGTATTCGACACCGGAGGGAAGATACCGATACGGGCGGTGAGGCA
>JAJDAM010000444.1 GCA_029261905.1 Deltaproteobacteria bacterium | reverse complement strand
ACCTCCGATTCGCACCGGAACAGATGGCCGGCCACGCATTCCGGGCGGATCACGAGAACATCACCGCGCTGAGTATCGAGGAACGCTACGAAGGTACCGGCACGCTGTATCATGAATTGGTTCACGTCGTCTTGCAAAACGATCCAGACCGGCGGTTCCCTTCGTGGTATCACGAGGGGCTGGCGGTCTTCTTCGCAACCAGCGTATTGCGCGGTGACGTGCTCACGGTCGGTGCGCGGTCTCCCGCTCATGTAAAATACATGAGCGCGAGCAAGCCGCTTCCGCTCAGGAGCTTGCTCTCTTCTCCGCGATACGCGCAGAAAGACGTGCAGCTCTTCTACGCCGATGCCTGGGCATTCGTTCACTTCGGCCTGCTGTCGAAGACGTTTGGTGGACGCGACCATCGCAAAGCCTTTGCGGAATTCGTCTTGCGAGTGAGCAGCGGCGATCCGTGGGAGCCGGCGTTCGTGGGGTCGTTTGGGGCTTCGCCTGAGGAGATCGCAGAAGAGTTCGAACGCCATCGGGAGCAACTGACGGAGTCGAGGGTCGGGACCTTGGCCAATATTCTGCTCGATCTCGATCAGGCGCCGGCGGTATTCGAACCGATGGCGCGGCTCGAGATCGCCCGCGAACTCGCACAACTCGGAATCTCCGGATACGACACCGGGCTGAATAGCGCCGCGCAGCTCTTCGACGAGATCCTCGAAGCCTCACCGAACGATCCTGCGGCGACCTACGGCCGCATCCGGGTGGCGGCACGCCAGGAAGAACTCGATCTCGGCGACGCTCTCTGGGATCAGCTCGAAGAGAGCCAACGCACTGGAGTCGAGGCCTGGCAGGCGGAAGCCGAGCTGTGTCTGGCCCACGTAGAGAGCCTCTCTCCCGACGAATACTCGACCGTTGGTGCGGAGCACCTCTCGCGGGCGATTTCGGGCTACAGCCGTGTCATCTCAGAAGCCCCCGAGCAATTGTCTGCGCTGGCTGGACTGGGACAGGCTCTGGTACTCGCGGAACACGAGGATCCAGCGCCGGGGATTGCTGCCCTCGAGCGTGCGAATGAAATCGAACCTCGCTCAGCACAGCTCCGGCTCGACTTGGCCGAACTGTTGATCCGAAGTGGCGCGCTGAGCACAGCGGCTCCTCACCTCGACCAGGTACTGGAAGCGTATCCCGGCACTCCGTTCGCGAAGCGAGCCACGAAGCTGCGCCGAAAGGCACGCTGAGGTGACGACCCCCTACCCCTCGAGCGTAACACCGTAGTGATCGGTGTACGGCAGCATCTTCTTTCGCAGCTGCGCGGGATCGAAACCCCACTGTTCGGCCGAGTACTCGTGCTTGCCGAATTTCGCCTTGGGTTTTGATTTCATGTAGCGCCGGATCGCGTCGGCATGTTCAGCGAGAAAAGGTCGCTCCATCTGGCCGTACAGCTTCTCGACGGCGGCAACCGGGTCCGCCATCAGGTCGGTGAAATGCGAGTCGACGATGCGATCTGGCAACTCGCCGGCGGCGCGCCGGGTCGCGAGCAGCATCATCACATCACCGAGGCCAGCACCACCGGCTTCGGGAAGTTCCACTTCGTCACTGCGTTCCCAACGAACGGTGGCGAGGGTGCTCAGGCTGGAGGGCTCTGTCTTCAACGGATCCCGGTGCGTGTGGACCACCCATGCATCGGGGTACGTGGCGAACAGCAGGTCGATGAAAACAAGATACAAAGGTGTTTTCAGCACCCAGTTCTGGGGTTCGCGGCCGTACTGGAGGGTTTGAAGCAGTGCCCGGTGGTAGTCCATCGACGCCGGATAGTCGGCCACCCAGTTGGGCAGGTTGGCGATCATGCCCCAGTGACCGCCGGTGAAACTCGGCAGTGTGAGCGTCACGCACTCGACCGGCAAATCCGCACGCAGCTCATGGATCGCCGCGAACTCCGGTTGTACATCGGACCAGAACTCCTGCTCGCATTCGGCCATGGCCAGGGTTTCGGCCTCGCTCGCGCCTCCGAACCGGACGGGGTGCAGCACCTCCCAGCTGAGGGGAGCCCGCGCGTTCGGGTCGAGGGCGAGCAGCTCGAACAGGATGGACGTGCCGGAGCGCGGCGGCCCCGTGATGACGATCGGTGTTTCGATCTTTTCGTCGGCGATCGCCGGCGTCTCGGTGCGCGCTCGCGTCACGAGCAGTCGGGTCCGCAGCCCGCGCAGGATTTCCTGTCGCGTCATCAAGCGACCGAGCGTGTTCAGTTTTCCCGTCGCTTCGATCTCGGTGAGCAGCGACAGGTAGCGAGCGCACCAGTCCCCGTCGAAGTCACCGAACTCCGCGAGTCCCCCCGTCGAATCGATCGCGATTCGCACGAGTTCGTCGGGATCGAGTGAGATCAGCCGATCGGCACCGCCCACCGAATCGCCCATGGCGTTGATGCGGCGCGCCCAATCAGGACGTGTGTAGAACTCGGACAGATTCTGCATCAGGCGAAACCACTGCCTCAGACAGCGCGCAGGGCCTGGTCGAGATCCGCGATCAGATCGTCGGCATCTTCGATTCCGCACGAATAGCGGATCAACGAGTCCGTGATCCCGAGCTCGGCACGTTGCTCGGGCGTCTGGTCCCAGAACGACATCAGTGCCGGCATCTCGATCAGCGTCTCGACGCCCCCGAGGCTCGGTGCGATGTACGGGATCTTGCACGCGTCGACGAAGCGACAACTGCCATCGAAATCCGCTTCGACCTCGAAGGTGACGACACCGCCAAAGCCATCCATCAAGCGCGATGCGACGAGGTGGTCCGGATGGCTTGCGAGTCCGGGGTACCAGACCTGCCGGATCGCCGGGTGTGCCTCCAACCAGGTCGCGACGCGAAGAGCGGTCTCGTTGTGTCGCTTCATGCGCAGCGACAGGGTCTTCAGCCCCCGCAACAACAGAAACGCCGAGTTCGCGTCGATCACGCCTCCCAGCACGCCGACCGCATCTCGGACCGGCTTGATGTGCTCACTCGACCCGAGCACGACTCCGGCCATCAAGTCGTTGTGACCTCCGAGATATTTGGTGGCGCTGTGAATCGCGTAGTCGGCCCCGAAGTCCAGCGGCCTGTGACACAACGGCGTCGCGAACGTCGAATCGATCACGACTTTTGCGCCGCGCGCGTGCGCGAGCTTCACGGCTTCGGGAATGTCGATGACACGCAGGTACGGATTCGTCGGCGACTCCGTGAAGAACATCGCAGTGTCATCGCGCAGCGCATCGCCGAGTTTCTTGGTATCGGCGGCTTCGATGACGGTGGTTTCGATGTCGAGCTTCACCAGGTAGTCGCGGATGAATTGCCGCGTTCTGCGATAGCAGTCGCTGGTGATGACGAGGTGGCCCCCCTTCGGCAGCAGCGCCAGAAACAACGTGGTCGCGGCACACATGCCGGATGCGAACAGAACTGCCTCGTCGGCTCCTTCGAGGTCGGAGAGCTTTCTCTCGACCGCGCGCCAGGTCGGATTGCCGTAGCGCCCGTATTCGTCGCGCTTGTCGCGACCTTCCTGGAACGCGCGCAGCTTCTCCGAGTTTTCGAACCAGAAGGTGGAGGTCTGGTAGATCGGAGTGGTTACGGCATCGCTGCCTTGATGATCACGCTCGCCAGCGTGAACAGAACGGGTGGATCCACCCGAATCCGCACGGGAGTCGTTACTCATGATGTCTGACCCTGGTCTAACCCTGGTAATGAGCGCTTAGCAGGTCGGGTGCGGATCCCTGAAGGAGGTCCGATAGGCTTGCAAGCGCCGGAAATCGCCGAATTTTTCGAACCCGAACCGAGGAGCCTACGTGGCAGCTGCTCTGCCGTCAACCACACGCAAGTGGCGGCCCGACTGCTCGCGATGCATGCGAAATTTTGCTCGCTAGCATCCGGCCATGTCTGATGAATGGTCTGAAAAACGGTCTGAACGGCAGCCCATGCCGCCCCTCGACGAATTCGCGCGACTCGATGCCACCGCACAAGCGGATCTGGTTCGAACGGGCCAGGTCAAACCGCTGGAGTTGGTGGATGCGGCGATCACGCGAGTCGAGGCGCTGAACCCCGAACTGAACGCGGTCGTGACGCGGCAGTTCGATCGGGCGCGAGAGCAGGCGCAATCGCCTTCGCTCCCACAGGGGCCGTTTCGCGGCGTGCCTTTTCTGCTCAAGGACCTGGGCGCGCATCTGGCCGGTGATCCCGTTCACTCCGGCATGCGTGTACTGAAAGAAATCGACAGGCGTGAGCCCGGCGAAACGTACTTTGCGGCGAAGGTGCGAGAAGCGGGCTTACTGACGATCGGACGCAGCAATACACCGGAACTCGGTCTGCAACCGACGACCGAACCCGTTTCGTATGGTGCGAGTCACAATCCGTGGAACCTCGGCCATTCGCCGGGGGGTTCCAGCGGGGGCGCCGCGGCCGCTGTTGCCGCTGGGCTCGTGCCTGCCGCACACGCGAGCGATGGCGGCGGTTCGATCCGGATCCCGGCAAATCACTGTGGACTCGTCGGTCTCAAGGGTTCCCGCGGTCGCAACTCATTTGGCCCCGACGTGCCCGAACGTTGGGCAGGGTTTTCATGTGAGGGCTTCGTGACGCGAACCGTGCGCGACGCGGCTGCGCTTGCCGATGCCGTATCCGGTCCGATGCCGGGTGACCCGTACTCGGCGCCCGTACCGCTTCGACCCTTTGCCGAGGAGGTGGGTGCCGATCCCGGTCGCCTGCGAATCGGGATCCTGAGCGCGCCCCCGCGTGGAGAAATTCACAGCGACTGCGTCACTGCCGTCGAAAACGCGGGACGGTTGCTCGAATCGCTGCATCACACCGTCGAACCGTCGGCGCCGGCGGCGCTGTTCGACGAAGAGCCGCTGCGCGGTTTCGCGGTAGTCGTCGCGTCTTCGACCGCCTACGCGCTCGACGCCGCCAGCGAAAAGATCGGCCGCGAGATCGGCGAGCAGGACGTAGAGCCGGGTACCTGGCTGCTGGCCACGATGGGTCGGTCGATGAGTGCCGCGGATTACATCGCCGCGCAAACCCTGAACAACCAGTTGGCGCGCGGCCTGGCGAGTTGGTGGGAAGAAGGCTTCGACCTGCTCCTCACGCCGACTTGCGCTGCTCCGCCTTCCGTACTCGGGAGCTTTGCACCGACCGCCGACAATCCGATGCGGGGCATGACGGCCTCGTTTCCCTACACGGTGTTTGCGTCACCCTTCAACGTGTCGGGCCAGCCCGCGATCTCGCTACCGCTTCACTGGAACGATGAAGGGCTGCCGATCGGCATACAACTCGTTGCCGCCTACGGGCGCGAAGATCTGCTGGTTCGAGTCGCCGCACAGCTGGAACAGGCCCAACCGTGGAAGGATCGCCGGCCACCGCATCACGCTTGATCGCGCCGCGCTATGGATCGACTTCGACTTCCACGTCGACTTCAACTTCTACGTCAACTTCTACGTCTGCGTCTATTTCGAGCAGCTCGAGTCGCTCTCGCGCATAACGCGCTTCGGTGATCTCTCCGCTGCGTCGCTGATCTTCCAGATCCGCCAACGCGCGCAGTACGCTCGGCGATACACCGGCCGGGATCGGGAGCAGATCGGGTCGCACGAGTTCCTCGGGCTGTTCTCCGTCCTCGGGCAGCTCCGACTCCATCAGGATTTCGCGTCGCACCGTCCTGCCATCCGGTGTCACCCGCGTTCGGGTGGGTGCGTCGAAAACCGGGGCTTTCCAATCGATCGCGAGAGATTGCTGATCGACCATCTCGGTCGATGTACCCGCGAGAATGCGAAACTTCATCGGAAACTCGCCGATCTGGGGGTCGGGAAGTCGATCCTCTCTGCGAGGTGGCACCTCCCAATCGGCGCGTGACAGGTGTATGAACAGCACTCCATCGCGTTGGTAGGCGACGAAGCTCGTCAGCTTGTTGTGGTTGAACACCCCGAAACGCTTCTCGATGCGAAGGGAACTCACCAGGACTTCCTGATCTGGCTGGGCCTCCGCGAGCCCTTTCGAGAGCCCGACGGCGATCGGTTCCAGATTGACCAATGGGATGGCGGGGACGCGACGCTGTCCGTCTTTGACCGCAGTTCGGATGTCGACCCGCGCCAGAATGTGCGACAGCCGAGCGGGCGAGATGATCAGCGGGTGCTCGTACGGCACGGCCCCCCTGCCGATCGACCGGAGCGTAATCTTGAGTTTGCCGTCATCGAACACCGTCCGCTTCGGCGGGTTCAGGCAACTGGTCGCCAGCACGACAGTGAGTGACAGCAGGACGGTCACGATCGCGCACTTTCGCCACTGCAAGCGCCACTGCACGCGGGAGGGTCGGATTCGAAGAGTCGACATCGTAGGCATCAACATAACGAACTCCCGATCAGGAACGTGACGCGCTCTCGCCAATCCCAGCTTCCAGGCCTGGCTAGGTGAATGCCGAGACCACGCGGTAGGTCACGAAACTCGACCCGTACGCGAGCGCCAGCAGGTAGCTGAACGCGAATGCAGGCCAACGCCACGAATTCGTTTCGCGCCTCATGATCGCCAGCGTCGACATACACTGCAGCGCGAAAACGAAAAAGACCAACAACGCAGCGACCATCGGCGGGTCGAAGACCTTATTTCCGGTCCGCGGGTCGGTATCGGCTCGGACGGCTGCGCGAAGCGACGTCTCCCCGTCGGACGCCGCGTAGATCTGCGCGAGCGTTGCAACGATCACTTCGCGTGCGGCCAGGCTCGCGATGAGCCCGACCCCGATTTTCCAGTCGAAGCCGAGAGGCGCGATCAACGGTTCGATTGCGCGTCCCGCGCTTCCCGCAAAGCTGTGTTCGAGCGCATAGCGGCTCGCTTCTTCGGGGCTCGCATCCGCGGGTGCTTCGGTCTGGGGAAAGGTGAGCAACACCCACAGCACGATCGAAGTCGCGAGGATGATCGTGCCGGCCCTGCGCAGGAACGCCCACGCACTGCTCGCGACCTGCGTGGCCCAGAGTCTCGCGGTCGGAATGCGATAGGGCGGAAGCTCCATATAGAAGGGCATCGCATCGCTGCGCAGCAGCGTGCGGGTCAGCAACGAGGCTACCCCCAGCGCCGCCAGCGCGCCGATCAGATACAGCCCAAACAGCACCAGCCCCTGCATTCCCAACGGTCCGATCACGTAGCGTTGCGGTACGAAGGCGCCGATCAGCAACGCGTAGACTGGAAGGCGGGCAGAGCAGGTCATCAGCGGCGCGACGAGGATGGTCACGAGCCGGTGCCGCGGCGACGGGATGGTTCGTGTCGCCATGATGCCCGGCACCGCGCAAGCATACGAAGAGAGAAGCGAGACGAACGCGCGGCCTTCGAGGCCGACGCGACCCATCACACGGTCGATCACGAATGCTGCGCGCGCCATATATCCAATGTCTTCGAGCAGATACAGCAGCGCAAAGAGCATCACGATCTGTGGCAGAAAGATCACGACGGCACCCACGCCGGCCACGAGACCATCGGCGAGGAAGTCGGCTACGAGCCCTGGCGGCAGATTCGAGTGGACCGCGGCGGCGAGCGCGCCGACTCCCTGATCGACCAGATCCATTGCCGGTTGGGCGAACGCAAAGATCATCTGGAAAAAAGTCAGCATGACCGCGCCGAACAGCAACGTTCCGCCGACTGGGTGCAGCACCACCCGATCGATCGCTTCGCTCACGGGACTCATGCCAGGTCGCTGTGTGAGCACGGCAGCCAGCACGGAATCGGCCCACCCGGCGCGCTCCAGCGCGCCCTTCGGGGGCAACAGGTGGGGCCGGCTCCAATCTTCGGGCTGCGAAAGCAACTGCCGAAGCTGCTGCAGGCCGATTCCCTTGTGGCCCACCACGCCGATCACCGGGATTCCGAGCGCAGCTTCCAACTGCTCGAGGTTCAATGAACCGCCACGGGCGCGAAGTTCGTCCATCATCGTCAACACGAGGCACGTCGGTATCTCTCGCTGGAGCACCTGGGCAATCATCAGCAACGACCGCTCGAGCGTGCATGAATCGGCGACGACGACGAGGGCTTCGGGCGGGTCGCCGATCTCGCCTTCGAGGACCCGGATCACGATCTGTTCGTCCGGACTGATCGGATCCAAGCTGTAGGTGCCAGGCAGGTCGACGATCCGGGCCGGGCGACCCCCGAGTTCGATTTCGCCCTCGCGTCGCTCGACCGTTACGCCGGGGTAATTCCCGACACGGGCCCGCAGCCCGGTCAGCGCATTGAACAGCGTGGTCTTGCCCGAGTTGGGGCTACCGACCAGCCCGAGCGTCAGCGTTTCGGGAAGCGCATTCATCGAAATGGCATCGGAGCTCACTCAACCAATACTCGGATACCGTCGGCTTCGGACTTCCTCAGGCACAGGTTGCAGCCGCGGAGTTCGAACTGGATCGGATCTCCGAGCGGTGCACGGCGAACGACCCGAACTGCGGTTCCGGGCAGGAACCCGAGGTCCTGCAAGCGACGACCCTGTGGGGCATCGGCGTCGACCGACACGATCACGACCGATTGACCGGGCGCGATTTCGGACAAGCGACAGCCGACCGGTTCGTCCGCGAGGTCCTTCGCAACACGCAGTTCCGGCGTCGCCGGTGCCGGTTCGATCCACTCGAGCTTTGCTGACAAGGGCTCCACTGACTCGGACATCGACTCGGATTTCATCCCTGGGTTGCGGATCTGGACTGAATGCGGACCCTGGCCTCAGGCGCGGAGGGCCCGTAATTGAAAACGAATGTCATTTTCGTCTGGTCAGACTAGCGAGGGCAAACACCCGCCGTCAATGAGGAATCACTCCAGCACCGTGAGTGCAGAGGAGCGTCGCGGGCGCAGGTATCAATGCGAACGCGTTCTCTTACTCGTTCTCGCTCTTCAGCTGGCGCGTCATCAACTCGGCTGCGCCGTCCGCGGCGGTGATGGACCCCGCGATCAGATCTCGAACCATCTCGGCGATTGGCATCTCGACCCCGTATTTCTCCGCGAGCTTGCCGACGGCCTCCGTCGTTCGAATTCCCTCCGCGACTTCGTTCATGCCACTGACGATGTCTTCGAGCTTCTGGCCCTCCCCGAGCGCCAGGCCGACGCGACGGTTACGCGACAGATCGCCCGTACAGGTCAGGACCAGGTCACCCATCCCCGAGAGCCCCAGAAACGTCATGGGATCCGCCCCCATCGCGGTGGCCAGCCGAGTGATCTCGCGGAGTCCACGCGTCATGACCGCCGCGCGGGCGTTCAGCCCGTAGCCCAATCCGTCACAGATCCCGACCGCGATCGCGATGACGTTCTTCAGCGCACCACCGAGCTCGACCCCGATGACATCGGTGGCCGTGTAGCAACGAAACCACGGGCAGGACAGCGATTGCTGGACCGAGATCGCGTAGGCCTCCTCCTCGCAAGCGACCGTGACCGCTGACGGCCGGCCATGGGCGATCTCGTGGGCAAACGCGGGGCCGGACAGATACGTCAGCCGCGGGTGGTGAACCGGATCGAGCACCTCGCGCAGCACTTCGTCCATTCGCATACAGGTTTCGGTCTCGATGCCCTTGACCGTTGAAACGACGATGCACTGCTCGGAAAGGTGGGGTGCGGCCTGACGCATGACGTCCCGGACGCCATGGCTCGGCACCGCACAGATCACCAACTCGCGGTCGGTCAACGCGTCCTCGAGGTCCGACGTGGCGCGCACCGCGGCGGGAATCTCGAGGTCCGACAAATATCGGGGATTTCTCCGGTCTCGATTGATGGCTTCTGCGAGGTCGGGGTCTCGCGCCCAGAGGGTCACGTCATGCTCTCTCGCGCACAAAAGTGCGAGACAGGTTCCAAAACTTCCCGCTCCGAGGACGGCTACCGGTATTGTCACCACCGCATTGTATCACCGGACTCGCGAAGACCTCATCGGTTGTGCAGAACTGGCGAACCGGGTGCCCCGATTTGTTGACGCCCCCCGGGCGCGCCGTTACCCTCGCCGCGGATTTCGTAAGTGGTTCGGGCAGTTCCCCCTCATTTTGATCATTCGACACCTTGTCGACAAAACGTCGACAACCATTTCGCACGATCGATTTCTCACAATCGTTTCGTAGTCACCGCGGAGGCGCGACCGATGCTCGCCGAGTTCACTGGCGTTTTGGTGATCCTCGTCATTGGTTTGGTGATCGCCAGTGCGATGCTCGGCATCCATCTGCTGCTCGGACCGAGCCGTAAGTTCGACGAAAAGCTCGAACCGTTCGAGTGTGGCGAGAGCCCGATCGTTTCGCCCCATCGACGCTATGCGGTGAAGTTCTACATGGTCGCGATCCTGTTCGTCGTGTTCGATGTCGAAGCGATCTTCTTCTACCCGTGGGGAGCGATCTTCCGAGAGCTCGACTGGTTCGGCTTTGCTGCCATGTCCGTCTTTACCGTTCCGCTCGCAGTCGGTCTCGTCTACGAGTGGATGAAGGGCGGACTCGAGTGGTGATTTCGGAACCGATTCGGTCTGAGATCGACGCGGAGATCGCGAAGTTTCCGAAACCGCGCGGTGCGCTGCTGCGCGCCATGCATCTGGTACAGGCAGAGCACGGCCATGTATCGACCGATTGCGCGCGCGAGTTGGCCGAGATCTTCGAAATGCGACCCATCGAGGTGATGGAAGTCGTCAGTTTCTACAACATGTTCTTCGACAAGCCGCAGGCGAAGCATCACGTCTACGTGTGTACGAACCTGCCCTGCTCGCTACGCGGGGCCCGCGTGCTACTCGCACAGCTGGAATCTCACCTGGGTGTCCAGGCACCCGGCGACACGGCAGACGGTCGCATTCATCTCGGTCACGAGGAGTGTCTCGGCGCATGTGCATACGCACCGATGATGCGAATCGACGACCAGTACTTCGAGGATCTCGACGTCGAAAAGGCGAAGAGCATCCTCGATTCGCTCGGCGAATAGGGGCCCGATCGTGCTCCAATCACCGTATGTGACCAGCTATCTCACCGAGCATTTCGGCAACGACGAATTCACCACGCTCGACGGGTACGAACGACTCGGTGGATACCAGGCGGCTCGCAAGGCACTGACCGAAATGAGTCCCGATGACCTGATCGAACTGGTCAAGGCGTCGGGCCTGCAGGGACGCGGTGGCGCCGGTTTCTCGATGGGGATGAAGTGGTCGTTCATGCCCAAAGAAGACGACCGTCCCAAGTACCTCGTCTGCAACGCGGACGAATCCGAGCCGGGTTCTTTCAAGGATCGGATCATGCTCGAGCGCGGCGCTCACCAGATGCTCGAGGGCATCTTGATTGCCGCCTGGGCCACCGGTGCCGCAGCGACCTTCATCTATATCCGCGGCGAGTACAGCTTTCCGGCTGATTGCGTAGAGCGGGCCGTCGCCGAGGCGTACGAGAAGGGTTACTTCGGCGCCAACGCGATGGGCACCGGATTTTCTCACGATGTCCGGGTGACGCGCGGCGCGGGCGCGTACATCTGCGGTGAGGAGACGGGCCTGCTCGAGTCGCTCGAGGGCAAGAAGGGGCAACCGCGAAAAAAGCCCCCGTTTCCGGCGCAGTACGGCGCATTCGGGATGCCGACCACCGTCAACAACGTCGAGACGTACTCGCACGTGCCGCATATCATCAACAAGGGGATCGACTGGTTCCGAGCATTCGGAACGGACAAGAGCCCCGGTACGACGATCTTCGGTGTTTCGGGTCACGTCGCCCGCCCCGGTTTGTACGAACTGCCGCTGGGCACGCCGCTGTCGGAGATCGTGTTCGAACATGCCGGTGGTGTACCCGGTGGCCGCAAGGTGAAGGGCGTGATTCCCGGTGGCATGTCGATGCCGATCTTGCCCGCCGGCCTGCTCGACGTGCCGATGGCCAACGAGTTCTTGCGAGAACAGAAGACCATGCTCGGCACCGGCGGCATCATGGTGATGGACGAGACGACTTGCATGGTCCGCGTGGCCAGCATCATCTCCTACTTCTTCCGCGACGAATCGTGCGGTCAGTGCACCCAGTGTCGCGAGGGCACCGGCTGGATGAACAAGATCGTCGAGCGCATCGAGCGGGGTGCCGGCGAGCAGAGTGACATCGATGTGTTGCTCGATGTTGCCGGGAAGATGGAAGCCTCGACGATCTGTGCATTCGCCGATGCAGCTGCCTGGCCGATCCAGGGATTGTTGCGTCACTTCAGCGAGGATTTCATCGCGCACATCGGTGGGCGCAAGTGTCCGTTTCCGGAGAGCTTCGAACTCTGATGGTGAAGATCACAGTCGACGGCAGCGAGATCGAAGTCGAGGAGGGTCGCACGATCCTTCAAGCGCTCGACGATGCCGGCTTGTTGATGAACGGAATCGACGTTCCCCACTACTGCTGGCATCCCAAGCTTGCAGTCGATGGCTCGTGTCGGTTGTGCCAGGTCGAAGTCGAGGGAATCCCGAAGCTCCAGATCGCATGCGATACCCCGGTGCGAGACGGAATGGTCGTGAACACCGCCAACGATCGCGTGAAGCTCGCGCGACAGGGCGTGATGGAGTTGCTGCTCGTCAACCATCCGCTCGATTGTCCGATCTGCGATCAGGCGGGCGAGTGCAAGTTGCAGGACTACGCGTTCGACTACGGTGTGAACGCCTCGCGCACCAAGGAGCCGCGACGCGCCTTGAAGAAGCGCGTCGATCTCGGCCCGACGATCGTGTTCGACCAGGAGCGCTGCATCCTGTGCCGTCGCTGTGTGCGTTTTTGTCGCGAGATCCCGAAGACCGGCGAGCTGGCGGTCTTCAACCGCGGCGATCACTCCGTCATCGATACCTTCCCGGGCGACGAGCTCGACAACGACTATTCGATGAACGTCGCGGACATCTGCCCGGTCGGCGCGCT